>NZ_JARPLU010000590.1:0-311 GCF_032349615.1 Limnospira sp. PMC 1279.21
CAAAATCAGTTAGTAACCACTCAAAATCAATTAGGTAGCATCCAAAATCAGTTAGTAACCACTCAAAATCAATTAGGTAGCATCCAAAATCAGTTAGCCATTGAACGACAACAGAAAGACCAACTAGCTGCTAAACTGCGAGAGTTGGGAATTGACCCCGAACAGTTGTAGATAATTGAGGTAAAAATTATGACAGTTACGGAACAGTTAGCATCACTGGAAACCTCACCAGAATGGGAAGATATCGAGTTTCCACCCGGAGATTTAGAAAGTCAGGAGTTGCCATTGGAAACCTATTTACACCTACAACG
>NZ_JARPLU010000591.1:0-310 GCF_032349615.1 Limnospira sp. PMC 1279.21
TCCTAGATAATGCAATTGCTTGGTTGTAGCAATACCGACAAGCGGCCAACCATTTACGCCAGACTTGATTTAGCTCCGGGCTGGGGTAAATCCGGATCTTCTTTGACCTGAGTTTTGTATTTACGCACTCCGTATAATCGGGAACTGAAGCAGTGGAGGATGGCGAGGATGTCCTCAACCATTTCTGGTTCTGGACTGAGACTTGTCTCGTTGAGAACCATGAGTGAGCACCTGTTTTGCTCACAGAGCCATCGAAACAAGTCAAATCCCCATATTGCCAATCGGTCTGGGTGGGCAACGACAACCATGC
>NZ_JARPLU010000592.1:0-308 GCF_032349615.1 Limnospira sp. PMC 1279.21
TCCGAGGCGGGCTCAACTTCAAGGGAAAGAAAATGCTGGCCTTACTGGGACATCAATTGTCAGGAGATGTCCGCATGGTTGTCGTTGCCCACAAAGACCGATTGGCAATATGGGGATTTGACTTGTTTCGATGGCTCTGTGAGCAAAACAGGTGCTCACTCATGGTTCTCAACCAGACAAGTCTCAGTCCAGAACCAGAAATGGTTGAGGACATCCTCGCCATCCTCCACTGCTTCAGTTCCCGATTATACCGACGGAGTAAATACAAAACTCAGGTCAAAGAAGATCCGGATTTACCCCAGCCCCGT
>NZ_JARPLU010000593.1:0-307 GCF_032349615.1 Limnospira sp. PMC 1279.21
CTAGAAAGTGGATGTTGTGCGATCGCCTCTTTTATAGTTCCTCTGGATCTAAACCGAGCGCGCGCAACCTTTGCGCCAGAAGTTCTGCCCGTTGTTCGGCTTCTTCGGCTCGTTGTTCGGCGGCTTCGGCTTTTTGGCGTTCTGTCTCAGCAAGCTGTTGAGCTTGTTCGGCTTTTTGGCGTTCAGCCTCAGCAAGCTGTTGAGATTGTTCCGCGAATTGTTGAGCTTGTTCAGCATGAAGGCGTTCTGCCTCTTCTGGTAACAACACCAAATTACCTTCGGTATCATAAAACCGCAGCCAAATTGG
>NZ_JARPLU010000594.1:0-305 GCF_032349615.1 Limnospira sp. PMC 1279.21
CCTAACCATCCCATCCAGTGCGATGTTGGCTAGGAGTGGACTTATTACCCCTCCTTGGGGTGTCCCTGCTTCTGTATCCTCGAATACACCGTTATCTAGCACGCCTGCTTTGAGCCATGATTTCAGGTCTCTTTTTAGACTGCTTGGACAATGAATTTTGGACAGAAGGTAATCATGGTTTATTCGGTCAAAACATTTAGCTATATCTGCATCCAGAACGTAATAACCTCCTTTGTTGATACTCTGAAAGATTCTGGATATTGCATCATGGGCAGACCTTCCAGGTCTGAATCCATAGCTAGTGT
>NZ_JARPLU010000595.1:0-301 GCF_032349615.1 Limnospira sp. PMC 1279.21
TTAACTGGCTGTACCATGTTCCTTTGGTGAAGTTAGAATCATTGAATTTGATTGTCTGTCGTGGGTTACGAATACTTCTGAACTTGGCATCACGGCTTGCCCTATATGCTTGATATGCGTCAAATATCGCGTTTTGTCTGATATGGCAAGGCGTTTCTTTCACCCATTGAGGTAAATCTGATTGCATTACCAGATTTCTTAACTTCAGCTTACCAATCATCCGCGTCGAGCTTCGCTGCATAGCGATGGCTTGGTTAAAACAATAACGGCAAGCCGCCAGCCATTTTTTCCAGGTTTTTTA
>NZ_JARPLU010000596.1:0-300 GCF_032349615.1 Limnospira sp. PMC 1279.21
AATGGTTGAGGACATCCTCGCCATCCTCCACTGCTTCAGTTCCCGATTATACGGAGTGCGTAAATACAAAACTCAGGTCAAAGAAGATCCGGATTTACCCCAGCCCCGAGCTAAATCAAGTCTGGCGCAAATGGTTGGCCGCTTGTCGGTATTGCTACAACCAAGCAATTGCATTATCCCGGAGTGGTAAACGACTAAGCAAACTGAAATTACGCAACGAAGTGATGCAGAGCGACTTGCCTGCATGGGTCAAAGAAACACCCTGCCACATTCGGCAGAATGCTATCTTTGATGCCTATT
>NZ_JARPLU010000597.1:0-300 GCF_032349615.1 Limnospira sp. PMC 1279.21
GTAGTAGCTTTCCCCCCTCTATCCCCCACAGCTCTTAATAGGGGTAAAGCTTGGGTGTAGTAGTCTAGGGCTGTTTGTTTTTCTCCCAGGGCGTCGTACACAGCGCCAATATTGTTGAGAGTAGCAGCTTCCCCCCCTCTATCCGCCACAGCCCTTGATAGGGGTAAAGCGTGGTTGTAGTAGTCTAGGGCTGGTTGTTTTTCTCCCAGGGAGTCGTACACAGGGCCAATATTGTTGAGAGTAGGAGCTTCCCCTCCTCTATCCTCCACAGCCCTTCTTAGGGGTAAAGCTTGGTTGTAT
>NZ_JARPLU010000598.1:0-297 GCF_032349615.1 Limnospira sp. PMC 1279.21
GGATTCCGTTCTCAAAGCTGCGTCCTAACCACCTTGACTAATGCTATAGATAGAGCAAACGGCATTGAGCCGCCTCCACTAGCTCAGGAATCCGTCCCCCTTTATGAAACGTTGCATTGTCTAGCACTAGAGTCTGACCTGGCTTCAGTGTTGGAATTAAGATGAACTCCAACCACAACTCAAACACTGTCCGATTACAACAACCCTCAAAGCTAAAGGGGACTAAGAGTTGTTGATGACACCCTCAGTACAGGACAAAAAAGCTGAAAGTCTTAGCCAAAAGGGAATCTAGCCGAG
>NZ_JARPLU010000599.1:0-295 GCF_032349615.1 Limnospira sp. PMC 1279.21
CAGCTTATGAAGAGGGACTCAAGCCTAACGTCAACTCCATCAAAAAGGTTTTTACGAATTATGTGAAACCTCAATATCCTTGGATGTCCGAATTGTCTTCTAGAGTTTATCAATATGCCTTCATTAATCTAGGGGATGCCTTTAAGCGCTTCTTCAAAGGAATAAGCAGTTATCCTAAATTTAAGAAGAAAGGCCACCATGATAGCTTTACCCTTGACAATTGCGGCAAACCATTCAAGTTGTCAGGAACTCGCCATAAGCTGCCTTTTGTGGGCTGGGTTTCTACATTTGAGGG
>NZ_JARPLU010000006.1:0-39844 GCF_032349615.1 Limnospira sp. PMC 1279.21
TGAAACCCAACACGAATTTATTTGTTGGGTTGGGTGAAACCCAGAAGGTAGGTTGGGTGAAACCCAACACGAATTTATTTGTTGGGTTGGGCGAAACCCAACACGAATCTATTTTGTAGGTTGGGTGAAACCCAACATTAACTCACAGATAGTGGTGTTAGGTTTGGTGACTCCACCCAAGCGACTCAACTTGGTGAATATAAATAAAATCTCACAAAAACCGGGTTTCTTTATCTCTGGTCAATTAATGATAAAATCAGGGATTGTTACTGGTGAAAGTTGAAATTGGTATCGCCCGCCTGTAGTGAGATTATTGGGGGCGGTTAATCTTGGCGTTTTATGGGTAGAAATATTATGAAAAAAGACATTCCGCCTTTGTTTGGTAAAACTAAATTTATCGAAGGTCAAATAGATGAGTTTCTGGATAAGATATCTGAAGGATGTCTATATTTTGAGATGGGAATTTCCGCTTATTTAGATTCTCAATATGTGACGGCAAGCTGTGAGAATAAAATGCAGCAATTGCGGGATTTAAAGAGGCGATGCAATGAACTTAGGCGGGCGATTGAATCCCAACTATATACGGAAATGTTGATTCCTGACTCCCGGGGTGATGTTTTAAGTTTGTTGGAGGATTTATACTATTTAATTGATTTGTTTGGCGACAGTTATCAAAGCATTATTATTGAACATCCAGATATTCCAGAAGACTATGATCAAGACTTTAAAGAATTGACGGGAATGGTGGTTAAAAGTGTGGAAACTGTTGTCATTGCGGCGCGGGCTTTTTTCCGTCATCCTGATGCGGTTCGCGATCATCTTTATCGCGTCCGAGTCTATGAAACAGAAAGCGATCGCATTGCTATTAGACTCAAAACAAATATCTTTAATTCTCAACTGCCTTTGGAACGTAAAATGCAGTTACGCGACGGAGTTGATTTGATTGACCGTCTCGCTGATGCTGCTGAAGATGCTGGGGATGAGTTATCAATTTATGCGATTAAGCGAGTCCTCTAAAACTGCTTAATTATCTCCTATTTGCGGGAAAATTTAGTTAAATTTTCTCTGGTAAGCCAGTCATAAATCAGGTAAACATGGACGCGATCGCAATTTTAATTTTTCTATCCAGTGGCTTATTTCTAGGCTGGTCTTTGGGCGCAAATGATGCCGCCAATGTCTTCGGGACTGCCGTTGGTAGTCGCATGGTAAAGTTTAGTACAGCAGCCTTTATCTGTAGTATATTCGTAATTATCGGCGCAGTAGTGGGGGGGGCTGGTGCCGCTGCTGGACTCGGAGAATTAGGCGCTGTTAATACCATTGCTGGTGCTTTTACTGCTGCTTTTGCTGCTGCTTTAACCGTCTTCTGGATGACCAAAATTGGTTTACCTGTTTCCACCACCCAAGCCGTTGTCGGTGCTATTATTGGCTGGAATCAATTTAGTGGTTCCATAACAGATACCGATACCCTCATAAAAATTCTCGGAACCTGGGTTGCTTGCCCCATCTTGGGCGCTATTTTCGCCGCCGGGCTTTATTTGGTGGTCATAGCTATTCTCGACCGTCTGAGACTGCATTTGCTGCGGTTAGATCTTTATACCCGCGCTGGGTTAATTTTAGCAGGCGCTTTCGGTTCATTAGCCCTCGGCGCTAATAATATTGGTAATGTTATGGGGGTGTTTGTGTCTTCTTCACCCTTCACTAACTTTAATATTGGGTCCGTGAGTATTTCCTCAGTTCAACAACTGTTCTTAATGGGGGGAATTGCGATCGCTATTGGTGTTTACACTTACTCAAAACGGGTAATGATGACCGTTGGTAATAGCTTAATGCCTCTCTCTCCCGTCGCCGCGTTTGTCGTCGTTGTCGCCCATTCTTTAGTATTATATATATTTTCTTCCACCGGGTTAGAAAGCCTGTTAGCTAATGCCGGCTTACCGACTATTCCCCTCATTCCCGTTTCTAGTTCTCAAGCCGTCGTTGGGGGGGTTATTGGCATTGGACTTTTGAAGGGTATTAAAAGCGCCCGCCAAATTCGCTGGCGTGTTTTATTGGGTATTGCTTCCGGCTGGGTTTCCACCCCTATTATAGCAGCCATTATCAGTCTAGTTATGCTATTTATTTTACAAAATGTCTTTAATCAACCCGTCTATCAAAGTGTGGAATATCAGCTATCCCAAACAGTTTTAAACAAATTGGAACAGGTGGGAATACCTACCGAACCCCTACAAGATATCAGCGATCGCACTATTAGCGGCGGGGTCAATTTTCGAGATGAAGTTAGGGCGCGCATGACCCTAGATAAAGAACAGGAAAAACAACTGCTTTCCCTCGCCCAAATTCACCTAATATATATCGACCCTTTCCAAATTAAAAACCTGAATACAAGCTATCTCAATTCCGACCAAATTCGTGCCATTGGGCGGTTATCTGGGCGGACATTTTTTCACCGTTGGCAGTTAGCAGAAGCCCTCGCCCAAGAATCAGAGTCCTGGCAATTTCAGCCGCCCATAACCCGCTATAAAGATGATAACACCAAACTACAGCAACAACTTAATTATGTAGGCGATCGCTTTCATGCACCCCTGAGAATGGTTAACTAGGCTGACCGTCTAACTGTCAATGGCGGGATTTTTCACAACATCTAAAAGCCCTTGTAATTCCTCCCCTTCGATAACCTCAGTTTCCAAAACTTTCAGGGATATCGTATCTAATAAATCTCGGTTAAATTCCAGAATATCCAAGGCTTGTTGATAAGCATTTTCCACAATTTCCCGAACTTCTGCATCAATAGCCTCCGCTGTTTTTTCACTAATAGAACGTCGTCTATTACCATCACCCATTCCCAAAAAGTTAGGTTTTCCCCCTTCCTCATAAGCCAAAGGGCCTAGGACTTGACTCATACCGTAAGTAGTCACCATTTTTTCCGCCAAATTAGTAGCGCGGCGCAGGTCATCAGAAGCCCCATTAGTCACCCGTTCAAAAACAATTTTTTCCGCAGCCCTCCCCCCTAATAAAGTGGCAATTTGTTCGCGAAATTCAGTTTCATCCATTAAAAATCTATCCTCAGTCGGCATTTTTAATGTATAGCCTAAAGCACTTAAACCACGGGGAACAATCGAAATTTTAGCCACCTTTCCACCCCCCGGCATTAACGCCCCAACTATAGCGTGTCCGACTTCGTGATAAGCGACAATTTTCTTTTCTTTCTCACTCAAAACCCGGCTGCGTTTTTCCAGCCCAGCAACCACCCTTTCTATGGCTTCATAAAACTCTTGTTGTCCGACCAGTTTCCGATGCCTTCTCGCCGCCAACAAAGCCGCCTCATTAACTAAATTCGCCAGGTCTGCACCCCCAAAACCAGGAGTACGAGTAGCGATCGCTTGCATATCCACATCAGAGGCTAATTTAACCCGTTTCGCGTAGATATCTAAAATCGCTTTTCTACCTGCCAAGTCAGGACGATCAACCAACACTTGACGGTCAAACCTTCCCGGACGTAATAAAGCCACATCTAAAGCCTCTGGGCGGTTAGTAGCAGCTAACACAATCACCGTTTCCGCCCCCGCTGCAAACCCATCCATTTCCGTCAATAATTGGTTAAGGGTTTGTTCTCTTTCATCACTGCTACCACTTTGAAAACCGCCACCCCCGCCGCTTCTGGATTTGCCGATCGCATCTAATTCGTCAATAAAAATAATACAAGGTGCCTTCGTTTTTGCCTGTTCAAATAAATCCCTAACTCGCGCCGCCCCAGTCCCTACAAATAACTCCACAAATTCCGAAGCCGAAATGCTAAAAAACGGGACTCCCGCCTCTCCAGCCACTGCTTTCGCCATCAGAGTTTTACCTGTCCCTGGCGGCCCTACTAATAGTAAACCCTTGGGAATTCTCGCGCCAATTTCGATAAATCTTTGGGGATTTTTGAGGAAGTCTACCACCTCCGCTAGTTCAGCTTTTGCTTCCTCAACTCCCGCAATATCATTAAAGGTAATTTTTTCCGACTCTCCCTCCACATATACCTTCGCTTTACTTTTGCTAATTGATAAAGCACCTTGGGGGTCTCGTTTCATAAAAAATTGAAAAGCCGCCACTAAAATCAATGGCGGAACCACCCAATTTAACAAGACATTAAACCAGGCATTTTGGGGAGGTGGAGGCGCACCAAAATCTATTCCTAGGGCTTGTAAACGTCTGGGAAGTTCCGGGTCAAAAACTGGAGTAGTCGCTAAAATTCGGGGGGGTTCGTCTCCTTCCGATCGCAGTTGATAGCGAATTTCATTATCTCCCAGCAACACCGCTTTAACCTCCCCCCTTTCAATTTGTTGGATAAACAAACTATAGGGAACTTTGGGAATTCTGGGTCGAGTAATTTGCGGCACTAACCAATTGCCAATTAAAATCAACCCGGCTAGAATTAAGAGTAAATTAGCGATTTTTCTGGATTTAGGAATTTTCGGTTTTTTCTTAATACTCATAGGTTGATACCACAGTGGAGATCTATTATCTATTCTACTGCATTCTATCTAATGTGCGATATTGAATAGCCTCGCCAATATGGTTAGGTTTGATGTTGTCCTCTCCCGCTAGGTCGGCGATCGTCCTGGCTACTTTCAAAACGCGATCGCTTCCCCGCGCCGACAGTCCTAGACGGCGGATAGCTGCTTCGAGAAGTTGACAACTCCCCTGGTCTAGTTGACACCACCGCTGAATTTGGCGACTCTGCATCTCTGCATTACACTGTAAATGGGGTTCATCTTGGAATCGATGATAAGCCCTTTCCCGTCCTTTTTGGACTCTTTCTAGTACAGTTTCTGATGATTCCGCGTTGGAATGGCGGGTAATTTCTTCCGGCTTGAGTCGGTTAACTGCTACTTGCAAATCAATCCTATCCATCAGAGGACCTGATAGTTTTGCCCAATATTGTTCCCGTTGACGAGGAGAACAGGTACAGGCTTGTATGGGGTCGCCATAATATCCACAAGGACAGGGATTTGTACTCGCAATTAACGTGAATTGGGAGGGGAAAACGACTGATAAACGGGTGCGGGTGACGGTGACAAATCCATCCTCTAGGGGTTGTCTTAAAAACTCCAAAACATTCCGGCGAAATTCGGTTAATTCATCGAGGAACAAAATGCCGCGATGGGCTAAAGAAATCTCCCCCGGTTTGGGATAACTTCCACCACCTACCAAAGAGGGTCCAGAGGCGGAATGGTGGGGGCTACGAAAGGGGCGATCGCTCACTAAAGTTCCCCGATTTTTTAACAGTCCCGCTACCGAATGAATGCGGGTAACTTCTAGGGCTTCTTCAAAGTTTAACGGCGGTAAAATACCTGGTAAACGTCTCGCTAACATGGTTTTACCACTACCTGGCGGACCTACAAAAATGAGGTTATGACCCCCGGTGGCAGCAATTTCCAAGGCGCGGCGGGCGTGGGATTGTCCTTTAACATCTTTTAGGTCTAAATTAGTGGATTTTGGGGTAGCTAAAATCCGCGAACTATCTAACCTGATGGGCTGATGATTGTCGGGATTATTCAGAAAATCTACTACCTCGAAAATCGACTTAAAACCATACACCGAAACCCCCTGAACTACCGCCGCCTCCCTAGCGTTGTCTTCGGGAACTACTAAGCCAGTAATTCCCATATTTTGCGCTTCGGCTGCGATAGGTAATACCCCCGCTACCGGACGCAAACTTCCATCTAAGGATACTTCCCCTAAAAACAGAAAATCTCCCAATAAATCGGCTTTTATCTGTTCGGAAGCTGCTAAAATACCAATACTTATCGGGAGGTCAAAACAAGGCCCTTCCTTCCGCAAATCGGCGGGAGTTAGGTTAATTACTATATTTCCCATGGGGAAACTATAACCAGCATTTTTGAGGGTGGCTTTCACCCTTTCCCGCGACTCCTGAACCGCTGTATCAGGTAAACCTAAAACAATGATTTTGGGGAGTCCTCCCGAAAGATCTACCTCAACTCCGACTTTTACCGCATCAATACCAACTACGGACGCACTCCAAACTCTCGCTAACATAATACAATTATTGATGACTTGTAGGATGGCTATTTTTATGGTATATTAGTAGGATAAGTATTATCCTAAATTTCAGAAAATCTTAACTAACTGCTATGTCTTTCTATAAGCAAAACCTAGAAGCGTTTATTAAACTCCTGACAACTCAGCCTAAATTGTTCACTGATGCTAAATGTCAAGAACTGCTGACTTTAATTGAACCTTTACCAGATGATATCGAAACTTTATCAACGGCGATCGCTAGTTGGTACGAAAAATATGATCCCATTGTTGATGCACAATTGGACATTCTCAATCATTGGAATTTTACGGAAACTTCCCATTTCCCAGCGGCTACGGCGCGTCCTGGTGATAATTCTGCGGCGGCTACACCCACAACAATTAATAAAGAACTCCTGAAAAGTGCGATTCTCAAAACTCAACCGAAATCGCCTCACTAACCATCCTAATTAATGGCTATAAGGGAGTAAGCCATTCCCATATAGCCACTAACTTTTCAGTTGACCTCTCTCTTTAAATCCCAACATTCGCGAGAACTTCGTATAAAATCGAGTTAATGAAACTCAAAGCCAAAGCGCCAATTAAAGCACTCCAAATACCCCGACGGAGATAGAAACCTCTCACTAGCCAAGCCGCTAGTCCAAAAATCGCCATATTCAACAATAAGGTGATAATGAAACTCGAAAAAACCACGGTCAGAGGGACAGCAAACAGCCCTAAAATTGGTCGGACTAACAGATTTAATAACCCGAAAACAGCGGAGGATGTTAAGGCTTTTTTAAAGTCTTCAATTTCTACCCCGGTAAATTTGCTGAGTTTAGCAATTAAAAATAAGCTGACCGCAGTCACCAACCAAGCAATGATTAAATTCATTAGACCCATCATTTAGACCTCAGTATTAAGTTGTATGGTCGGAGGATTTCTTGATGAGATGTGTTACTAATTAATCAGCCATGACCCGCCAGCCTTGAGTTGAGTAATTCTACCTCACCCCTGAAAGAAATCTCCCGCCAACTCTATTAAACATTAAATCGGAACAACATGACATCCCCCTCTTGGACGATATATTCCTTACCTTCACTGCGGACTAAGCCTTTATCCTTAGCCGCATTCATAGACCCATGAGTAACTAAGTCTTGATAAGCTACGGTTTCGGCGCGGATAAAACCCCTTTCAAAATCAGAGTGAATAACTCCGGCGGCTTGGGGTGCGGACATTCCCTCGTGGATAGTCCAGGCGCGAGTTTCTTTGGGTCCGGTGGTCAAAAATGTTCTCAGTCCTAAGAGTTTATAGGTAGCCGCAATTAGGGATTTTAAACCGCCTTCTTGCACTCCCAGTGATTCCAAAAAGTCCTGCTTTTCGGAGTCGGAAAGTTCTACAAGTTCTGATTCTACTTGAGCGGATATAATCACAACTTGGGCATTTTCTTGGGAAGCGATCGCTCTCACTTTTTCCACCCATTCGTTACCGGTAGCCAAATCATCTTCGGACACATTAGCCGCATAAATAATCGGCTTTCTGGTCAATAAACCCAAGCCCTTAATCGCCTCGGCTTCTTCTTCGGATAAATCGACCAAACGGGCAGATTTTCCCTCGTTTAAGACGGCGGCAATTTTCTCTAAAGCACCCAATTCTAACTGGGCTTCTTTGCTAGTGCGGGCTTGTTTGCGGGTGCGTTCTATGCGACGTTCTACCTGAGACAAATCACGATAAGCCAATTCCAGATTAATAATTTCAATATCCCGCACCGGATCGACGGAACCGGACACATGAATAATATCATCATTTTCAAAGCAGCGGACGACCTGAACGATCGCATCTACCTCCCGAATATGGGAGAGAAACTGATTACCCAATCCCTCCCCTTGACTAGCACCTTGCACGAGTCCAGCGATATCAACAAATTCAATTCTGGTAGGGACAATTTGTTCGGAATTAGAAATTTTAGCTAATACCTGTAAACGTTGATCAGGAACCGCGACGACCCCGACATTAGGTTCAATGGTACAAAAGGGAAAATTAGCAGCCTGGGCTTTAGCGTTAGCAACTAGGGCATTAAAAAGAGTAGATTTTCCGACATTAGGTAATCCTACAATTCCGGCGGTAAGCATACAGTTCTATAAAATTTTTATAGTGGTTGGATATATGTTATAATACCAGTAAACAGTCAAAATCTAAATAATAGATCAGCCGGAATCTGCGACCTGTGTGGATGTGGATCAATTATGGATCAAAATCAAACTCCCCTATTAACAGCCCTTAAACAAGCGGCGGAAACACCGGGTGCGGCTTTTTATACCCCAGGACATCGGCGGGGACAGGGAATTCCCGAATCTTTGGCCGCGGTTTTCGGGTCGCAAGTATTTAGGGCGGACTTGCCAGAATTGCCAGAATTAGATAATCTATTCGCACCGGAGGGAGTGATTAAACAGGCTCAGGAATTAGCAGCGGCAGCGTTTGGGGGCGACCTGTGCAGATTTTTGGTCAATGGTTCAACGGTGGGGATTATCGCGTCAATTTTAGCGACCTGTGACCCAGAAGACAAAATTCTCCTACCGCGAAACATTCATAAATCGGTAATCTCAGGATTAGTGATATCGGGGGCGCGGGCTATTTTTATTAATCCTGAATATGACCAGGATTGGCATTTACCGCTGAGTCTGACCCCAAAAGCGATCGCCCAAGCCCTAGATGAACACCCAGACATCAAAGCCGTGATGGTAGTATATCCCACCTATCACGGCATCTGTGGTAATTTAGCAGCCATAGCCACCATAGTTCATAACTATAACATCCCCCTACTGGTAGACGAAGCCCATGGCGGACATTTTCACTTTCATCAGCAACTACCCCCAAGCGCCCTACAATGCGGGGCTGATTTAACGGTACAATCTACCCATAAAGTGCTAGGGGCAATGAATCAAGCCTCAATGGTACAGATTAAAGGCGATCGCATCAACCTCACCCGTCTGGATAACGCCCTACAAATGCTACAAACCACCAGCCCCAGTTATCTGCTGTTAGCTTCTCTGGATGCAGCCCGCCATCAAATGGTCAATCAGGGTCAAAAAAGGCTCACAGAAGCGCTAGAATTAGCACAGAGGGCAAAAACTCAATTAGAAAACTTACCCGGTTTACGGGTCTATCATCCCCCGGTAACTGCTGGGTGTGTTGCTTTAGACCCAACCCGGTTAACGGTTAAGGTCAGCGACTGCGGGTTAAGTGGTTATGAAGCAGACACAATTCTGCATCAACAGTTTCGGGTAACTGCTGAGTTACCAGATCTCGAACACTTGACGATGATCATCAGTCCCGCCAACAGCCAAGCCGATATCGATCAGATGATTAAGGGATTCGCATTTCTCAGCCAACAGGCTGTATCTGGAGAACTAGAAAATTCCCCCACACTAAACCAGCAGGACTGGCAGATGATCGATACTATATCAGCCTTTGCTACCCCCATAGCTGAGGTTTCCGCCATGTCTGTCCGAGATGCCTTTTTTGCCAAAACCATCTCACTACCAACTCCAGACTGTCCGGGTAAAATTAGCGCTGAGTGTGTTTGTCCCTATCCCCCAGGTGTGCCAATTTTGTGGCCGGGGGAAGCTATATCTAAAAAAGCGATCGCATTTTTGCAACAGGTACAAGCCTTGGGGGGAGAAATTACCGGATGTAGCGATAATACCTTAGCAACCCTGCGGGTAATTGATCATTGAAACTCCCGCCCTGGCTTTCTATTTCAAGTCCCCTAGCAGCACAAGTCACCAATTATTTTATGTCTTCCCCACTTTGGCCTTATATTACCCCAGGCATTCCCGATGACCTATTTGAACGTTTACCAGGAATTCCCATGAGTAAACGGGAGGTAAGATTGCTGTTGATTTCCTATCTACGGCTACAGCCAGATTGTATAGTGTGGGATATTGGGGCGGGAACTGGAACCATTGCGGTAGAAACTGGTTTATTATGTCCCCAGGGTAGAATTATTGCCGTGGAAAGAGATGGGGAAGTGGCTAATCTGATCCGCACTAATTGCGATCGCTTCGGTGTCACCAATGTAGATGTCATTGAAGGAAACGCCCCCGACTGTTTGCATGGACTCAAGAACCTTCCCCACCGCGTCTGTTTAGAGGGAGGAAAAGCCATCAAAGATATTCTAGTTACGGTGTGGCAATATTTACAGCCCCAAGGCCGTCTTGTAGCCACTGCGTCAAATTTAGAGACCTTGTACCTAATTTCGGAAGGGTTTGCTCAATTACAGGTGCGGAATGTGGAGGTAGTCCAATCTTCCATTAACCGCCTGGAGAGTCGAGGGCGATCGCAAAGTTTAGTAGCAATTGATCCTATGTTTATCCTTAGTGGTGAGAAAATCAGTTAATGCGGAAATTACCCCTTATTCTACCCTAGGCGGTCAGGGTAACTTCTCTGTCATCTTTTGCCAATTTGCTATTCAGTTCACTTGTTAATCAACCATGTCTTGGTCTCGTGTCATCAGTGGAATTGTGGCGATCGCCCTCGCCTTGCTCATGCTAACCCTAGGGGGATGGTACTTTACCCTCGGCTTTGGGGTGATTGTGTACCTAGGTCAGTTAGAATACTTTCAACTGGTGCGGGCTAAAGGCATCGAACCAGCCGGGAAAACTACCCTAGTTGTCAGTCAAGCCCTATTAGTTACGGCGGCGATCGCCCCCAACCTAGTAGATGCTATCTTCGCTCTAGCCGGAACCCTGATCTGCTTCTACTTGCTATTTCAACCCAGAATCTCTAGCATTGCTGATATTGCCGCCTCCATTTTGGGTCTGTTTTATGGTGGATACTTACCCAGTTATTGGATTAGGCTACGGGTGGGGCTAGATGGTTCCAGTCCCCTGTTAACCCATGTCACCACTAACCTACCTCAACTCAGATACTTTCCGCCATCGTGGGATTTATCCTATACCCTCACTGAAGGATTGACCGCCAGTCTGCTGGCTTTTGGTTGCATTTGGGCGGCGGATATTGGCGCATACATTTTTGGGAAATTTTTGGGGCGGACCCGACTTTCTGATATTAGCCCCAAAAAAACCGTAGAGGGCGCTATATTCGGGATTTTAGGTAGCATTGGAGTGGCGATCGCTGGTGCTTGGTTTCTGCAATGGCCGCAGTTTCTCTGGACAGGTTTCGCCCTGGGTATTATAATTGGCATAGCTAGTCTTTTGGGAGACCTGACCGAATCAATGATGAAGCGCGATGCTGGAGTCAAAGATTCCGGTCAACTCATCCCCGGTCACGGCGGCATTCTCGATCGCGCTGATAGCTATGTTTTTACCGCCCCCCTAGTCTATTACTTTGTCACCTTGGTGCTACCTTTATTCAAAACCTAGGGATTGACCCAAATTTTCCCCCGTAGGGTAAGCTGTTCCTTACTGATACTCAGATCCTCAATATCTACATCAGTTCCTAAGTCAATCGGAATTGACTCTAGCACAGTGGCACTAATGAGGGGATCGGCTTTGATATAGGGCTGGTGTAGTAACAGTTGGGTGGAACTGATCCGCTGTAATTGGCTATCTAAACTAAGGGCGATCGCCCCATGGGAATCTGTGATTAAATCAGCATTTAAGGTCAGGCGATCGCTATTGAGCCTTAATTGCAGATGTTCGAGGGTTCCCTCAGTCAGTGGTAAGTGAGACTGTAGCAGTTGGGTAATGGCATTGGCTAGAAGTGGCGAACTCACGGAAGCATTAAGATCCGAGGCGAGAATTTGCAAATCACAATCAACCGGGATCGCTTCCAGAAGCTGTAAAGGCTTACCCTGGAGAACCTGACGTAAATTGATACGGATACCGGAACTACTCAAAGCCACTTGGGAAAGATGCAAGCCCTGATAAATCACAGCCTTGGCTGAGACGGACACGGTGGGAATAGATCCCCTTAGTAGCGATCGGTTACCACCTCCGACGTGGATTTTTAAAGATTCTACCCCCTCCACTTGCGATCGCAACCAAAGCTGTAGCGCCGCCGATAGAACCGTTGCGATCAGTTTCTTTTCCTCAGTTTTAGTCCCCGTCATAATCTCGCTGTTAATTTGTTATCAAAAAATCAAGAATTGTTGTAATATTGGTATATGCAGCATAGATATATGCAAGAATCTAACTCGTCAGTCTCACCTACAGATTGATCCACTACTACGGAAACTCCTATAACTCCCATAGTTAAGGAAAATCAGTGCCTTCTACCCAGCAAATCACCCCGTTGTAATCCAACATCCATAAGGGATGCCCTGTCGTCAACCTCTATGAATGAAAGGCTACAGAAAATCATATCTCACTGGGGAGTCGCCTCTCGTCGTCATGCCGAGGAGATGATACTATCAGGAAGGGTCAAAGTAAATGGCGATCGCGCTTATTTAGGCCAGAAAGCAGATCCCAAATGCGATCGCATTGAAATTGACGGACGCGCACTGCACCCTTCCAGTCAACCCCAACCCCTATACCTACTGCTAAATAAACCCCTAGGCGTAGTTTGCACCTGTGCAGAACCCCAAGGCCGAAAAGCGGTTTTAGACCTGCTGCCGCGTCAAATGCGAGTCGGACAGGGACTGCACCCCGTAGGTCGCTTAGACAGCGACTCAACCGGTGCATTACTCATCACAAATGATGGTGAACTGACATTTCTTTTAACCCATCCCCGTTATCATGTAGCTAAAACCTATCAAGTTCTAGTCCAAGGCTGTCCTCCAGAATCTGTTTTAGAACAGTGGAGACAAGGTATCCTACTATCTGGTAAAAACACATTACCAGCTCAAGTTAGGCCCATCGGGAAACCGAGCCGCTCTCAGACTTTGCTAGAAGTGGTTTTACGAGAAGGGAGAAACCGACAGATTCGGCGAGTAGCAGAGGCTCTCGGTTATCCAGTGGTTCAACTGCATCGGACAGCAATTGGGCCTATTTATCTCAACTCGACTGGGAAACCTGAATTAGCTTCAGGTGAATATAGATCCCTGAAAAACTCTGAAGTGCATTTGCTAAAGAATCGAGTCTGTGTCTGGAAATCTGGCAGTTGTTCTTGAGGATCATGGCTTATGAAATTAACTCTTACTCACCCAATTTTTCAAAATAGATCCGAAAATCACAAGCAACCACAAAATCGAGTTGATCATGACCAGGCACAACGCCTATCAGATATTGGTCAACAGTTGCGTGATGCCAGGATGAAAAATTCCTTCTCCTTGGGTATGGTGGCAGCTTATACCCGTATTCGCACCCATTTACTCCAAGCCATCGAAGAGGGTGAAATAGATAACCTACCTGAACCTATTTATACTCAGGGTCTGATTCGCCAATATGCGGATGCTTTGGGGCTGAATGGAGAGGAGTTAGCCAATTTCTTTTTACCGGAATCTGGGGAAAAGACTCTGGCGCGATCGCTTAAATTGCTGTCTCTGCCACAATTACGGCCAACTCATCTGTATCTAACTTATACTCTACTGATTATTTGTGCCGTTAATGCGCTGTCTTATCTGGTTCCCCAATCCGGTGAATTAGCAGTTACACAGACAGAATCAGCTAGTGGGGATACTGTGGTCACGCCACAGCCAAATCCGGTAACCACAACACCATCCCCCCCACAGAGTCAGTTAGTGTCTCAATCTTCCACTACCGTAGTGGTAGCAGAATCATCAGCACCGACACCCGCACCCGCACCGACACCCGCACCCGCACCACAACCTATTATTCAGGATGTTGAAGTGGGAATAGTGGTTAAGGATGAGTCTTGGGTACTGATTGAAATAGACGGAAAAACCGAATTTCAGGGAATATTACCCGGTGGCACTCAAAAAACCTGGACAGCTAAAACTGAAGTGGTGGTAGTGGCCGGAAATGCCGGAGGCGTATTGGTGAAGGTCAACAACGGCGAAGCCAGACGCTTGGGAGAACCGGGAATGGTGCAAGAAGCGGTATTTAAGGCTGGGAATAGCGATGAAACCGCCGATATTCCCAGTTCCTAGTTCACCTTTTATCTAGGCGCGCGTCCATAGGTATCTGTCCAGAACTTCAGGCGATCGCCAATTTCATCAGTTAGCAACCCAGGCTCACAACGCCAAGCCCAGTTACCCTCAGCGGTACTGGGTTTATTCATTTTAGCCTCACTTCCCAATCCCAACACATCTTGTAGGGGGAAAATTGCCTGATTAGCCACTGATGACAAAGCCAGCCGAATCATATCCCAGTGAATGCCATCATTTAGCACCTCACCTAGATAACCTAAATAACGAGTTACATGAGCCTGTTGTTTAAGCGATCGATTATTAAACCAACCCACAGTCGTATCATTATCATGGGTTCCCGTATACACCACCCAATTAGGGGAAGTGTAGTTATAGGGTAAATAGGGGTTATCCCGTCCTGAATCAAATGCAAAATGCAGCACCTTCATACCCGGTAACTCAAATTTATCCCGCAAGGCTTCCACCTCTGGCGTAATAATCCCCAAATCTTCAGCAATAATCGGCAGTCGCCCTAACTTTTCCTCAATGGTGTGGAATAGATCCTCTCCCGGTGCATTTACCCACTCACCATTCATGGCAGTAGTTTCCCCCTGGGGAACTGCCCAAAAAGACTCCAGACCCCGGAAATGGTCAATCCGAATAAGGTCTACATAATCCAACATTGATTGAATACGATGCACCCACCAATCAAACCCATTTTGTTTAAGGCGATCCCAGTTATAAACCGGATTACCCCACAGTTGCCCACTTTCGCTAAAATAATCGGGTGGGACTCCTGCCATTAACGCCGCCTCTCCCGTTTCTCCGTCTAAACAGAAAATTTCGGGATGAGACCACACATCCGCACTATCATGGGCTACATAAATCGCCAAATCTCCAAAAATCTGGATTCCCTGTTCATTGGCGTAGCGCTTCAAATTTGCCCACTGACGATTGAAGGTAAATTGCAGATACTTATGGAAAAAGATTTCTTCGCTCAGTTTTTCCTGCCATTTTTTCATCGCTTCTGGCTTGCGCCGGGAAATTTCATCATCCCAAGTGTGCCAACTCGCCCCGTCTTGGGCATCTTTGAGAGCCATAAAAAAGGCGTAGTCATCTAGCCAGTAGCTTTTCTGGCCACAAAATTCATCAAATTCGCGATGAAGGTCTGATGGTTCCTGTTTCCGAAAATTCTGGAAGGCTTTAAGAAATAGAGGGGTTTTCAGTTCTCTTACCCGGTCAAAATCCACCATATCTGTGGGTAGGGTGGGGATTTTGTCTAAATCTTTTGCTGTCAGTAGTCCGGTCTCGGCTAACATATCAGGACTGATTAACAGAGGATTTCCCGCAAAGGCGGAATAGGAAAGGTAAGGAGAATTTCCAAACCCGGTTGGACCTAGGGGCAGGATTTGCCACAGTTGTTGGTGACTGTCTCTGAGAAAGTCCACAAACTGATAAGCATTCGGCCCTATGTCCCCGATGCCATATCGACCTGGTAGGGAGGTAGGGTGTAATAAAATGCCGCTAGATCTGGGCTGAAATGACATAAGAAACCTAAAAGATATAATTGTTTCCACTGGTGACAGGGTGGCTTGTCCTCTCGGCACAGCTTCTTGATCCACCTGCCATCAGGAAAATACCATCCCCTGTCCTACATTTTACTCCTGCTAGGGACGGATTTGGCATAATTAAAAGCTGATTCTGTCCAAACTCTAGGGCGATCGCTCTCGGTTCTGGTAGTGGGACTCTTCATAATCACTATCATCTTACCTACTCTTTCATGGGTTGATATTACCGGATTGCCGGAATTGTGAAACCTCGATGAAACCAAGATGATTAATTTATGAAATGCCCTATTTATTAACCGTAAATTGCGACGAAAATCGGATTTTTATGATACAATGCTTGGGGCGCTAATTATCGGCTCTATGTCCTATTTATTCAAGGGGAGGAAACACTGATAATATGTTAACTGCATTTACGGCGGGACTTTTATTGATTAGCTTGTCGGAATTAGGTGACAAAACCTTTTTTATTGCTGCTATTTTGTCAATGCGATACCCGAGAAGGCTGGTTTTTGCCGGGGTGGTGGCAGCTTTGGCATCTATGACAATTATTGCTGTCGTTATGGGTCGATTGGTGGCTTTCTTGCCCCCAATTTATCTGCACTGGGCGACAATTTTCCTGTTTAGTTTATTTGGAATTAAATTGTTATACCAAGCAAGTAAAATGCCATCCTCTCAGTCCGGTGGTGAGGAAGAAGAGGAGGCTATGAAGGCGGTAGCCGCGTCGAATTTAGCTAAGAATAAGTCGAAGCTGGGGATATTGCTGGAAGCATTTACTTTAACTTTTATCGGGGAGTGGGGCGATCGCACTCAAATTGCTACCATTGCTTTAGCAGCCACTTATCACCCCGTGGGAGTAATATCAGGGGTGATTTTAGGGCATAGTATCTCAACTGCGATCGCCGTTTTGGGAGGCCGCATAATTGCGGGTCGCATTTCCGAACGCACCATTACAGCCGTTAGCGGATGTTTATTTATTGTTTTCGGCTTGGTGGCTTTAATTAATGGTGTCGAAAACGTTTCCGTTTAATCAGTTTTGGGAACTATCATGACTGGATTTTGGGGCTGTTTCTAAAGGTTTATTAACCGTAGTTTTGCCATTGCCATTGCCATTGCCATTGCCATTGCCAGTTATGATAGTGTAGCCGTTACCATTAGCATTTTCTGGGGCATAATACACAGGTTCTGAAGCCTGACGGGTGGCGGGGTGTTTATCACCCACTAAACGGGACTGTAAAGTGGTAGCAATGATATAAAACACTGGCACAATATACAAACTCAGTAGAGTGGAAACCAGCATTCCTCCCATGACGGACATACCAATAGAAACCCGACTAACTGCACCCGCACCTGTGGCAAAAGCCAGAGGCATGACCCCAAAAATAGTCGATAAAGCCGTCATCAAAATGGGTCGAAAACGGACTTTTCCCGCCTCGATCGCCGCCTGAGTAATAGACCGCCCCATTTCTCGCAGTTGGTTAGCAAATTCCACAATGAGAATCGAGTTTTTAGTCGAAAGTCCGATTAACATAATCAAACCAATGCGGCTATAAATATTTAACTCCAATTCAGCAAACCATAGCGCCCCAAAAGCACCTAATAGGGATAGGGGGACCGCTAATAAAATCACAAACGGATCCACAAAACTTTCAAACTGCGCCGCCAAAGTTAGGAAAATAAAGGCTAGGGATAACCCGAAAATGTAAATTGTCGCGTCTCCAGCTTGACTAAACTCGCGGGACTCTCCAGCTAGGTCTGTTCTCATGGTCTCAGGAATAGTGCGATCGGCTAGATCTTGGAGTGCTTCTAAGGCTTCACCGAGACTATATCCTGGGGCGGCACTACCTTCTAAAGTCGCCGACCGGAAGCGGTTAAAGTGGTTAATTTGCGGTGGTAGAGTCGAGTCACGGATAGTCACCAAATTACTGAGGGGGACCATTTGACCCGACTCCGATCGCACAGATATTTCCCCAATATCTTCAGGACTAGCCCGAAATTCCGACTGTCCCCTAACTATCACTTCATAACGTTGATTTCCCCGGTTAAAATTGGTAATTTCCCGACCACCCAGCATAATTTGCAAAGTCCGGGCTATTTCTTGCACAGAAACCCCCAAATTTCCGGCTTGGGATCTATTTACCTCTAAGACCAATTCCGGCTTATTCAGCTTTAAATCGGTGTCCATATTGACCAACTGAGGTAATTCATTCGCCGCCATAGCCAATTGTTCCGAAACTTGTGCCAACTCGCTAATATCATTTCCCTGAAGCACAAATTGTACAGGTTGACCGAGGCGACTTCCTGGTAGTGAACTCGGATTAATTGCAAATACCATGGCATCGGTAATTTGCGAAAACTTGCCAAATAAACGTCGCACGATCGCCTGTTGAGACTGTTCCGGTTCTGTACGTTCTGACCAAGGGACAAGGCTAGTAAAAGCAAAGCCTCGGTTAGCTTGGGCTGCGCCTCTCCCAAATCCGGTTAGGGTAAAAAATGCCCGCATTTCCGGGACATCAGCCAAGATTTCTTCAACTTCCTGAACCACATTATTAGTATAGTTTATACTCGCACCTTCGGGAGCATTAATCGGCACAAAAATCCGCCCCCTATCTTCCGTTGGCAAAAACCCTTGAGGCAATTGTACAAATAGCCAAGCTGTGAGACCCAGAGATGCTACAAATCCCAGCAAAATCACAGGTTTAAATGAGATCAACAATCGCAAACTGGCATCATAGATATTCGCGATGCGATCGAGCAGCCAATCAAAGGCATTCAGAGGGGCTGATAGCAGCCTCATCAACAGGTTTTTACTGCTGTGGGATGGTTTTAAGATAATCGCCGAAACAGCGGGCGCTAAGGTGAGAGCAACGAAGGATGAGAAGACCACAGAAATGGCTAGGGTGATGGCAAATTCATTAAAAATCTGTCCGGTTGCTCCCCCGGAAAAACTGACTGGCACAAATACGGCAATTAGCACCACAGTAGTGGCAATTACAGCAAATACCACCTCCCCCATGGCATGAATGGCAGCCTGGAAAGGGTGCATTTTCTTCTCGTCAATATAGCGGACGATATTTTCTAAAACCACAATGGTATCATCTACCACTAATCCGGTGGCTAGGGTTAGGGCAAATAGGGTCAATACATTAATGGAAAATCCCAGAAAAAACATGGCACCAAATGCGCCAATTAATGAAACGGGAATGGTGATGGTGGGAATTAGGGTAGCCCGCCAGTTTTTCAGAAATAGGAAGATGACTAACACCACCAGGGATATGGCTAACAGGAGACTTTGCCATACTTCATCAATGGCAACTTGCACAAATTCCGAGTAGTCTACTGCTACGGTATAATTCATGCCTTCGGGGAAGTTTTGGGAAAGTTCTTTCATTCTTTCCTTAACCCCTGTAGCCACTTCTAAAAGGTTCGCGTCGGAAAGTCTACTAACTCCTATGGTAACGGCGGGTTGACCCCTAAATCTGGCAATGGTGCGATCGCTTTCTGCGCCGATTTCTGCATAGCCAATATCTCCGATGCGTATTTGTGTACCGTCGGGGTTGCGTCTGATAATTAGGTCTTCGTATTCAGGGGGGGTTTGTAGTCTTCCTAGGGTGCGGACGGGAAATTCCATGGTCTCACCTTCGATGCGACCGCTAGGGATTTCTACGTTTTGTCTCTGTAGGGCATTTTCTACATCTAGGGGGGTCACATTACGGGCGGCCATCCGTTTAGCATCTAGCCAAATTCTCATGGCGTAGCGACGTTCCCCACCGATGAAAATACTACCGACCCCGTTAACGGTTTCTAGGGAGTTTCTCAGGAATTGGTCGGCATAATTACTGAGTTCTAATGTGCTAAAGCGATCGCCATATATGGCAATCCACATAATGCGATCGTCGTCGCTACCATCCTTAGAAACTACCGGGTTATTCACATCAGAAGGTAGTCGCCCCGTCGCCCTAGACACACGGGAGAGAACATCCTGGACGGCTACTTCTAAATCCCGTTCCAATTCAAACTCAACATTGATAGAACTTAGCCCTTCTCGACTAGAGGAGGTCATGGTTCTTAATCCTTGAACCCCGTTAATAGCCGCCTCGAGAATCTCCGTAACTTCCGTTTCTACTACTTCCGCATTCGCCCCCGGATAGGTAGTCCTAACTCTCACAATCGGAGGATCGATGCTGGGAAATTCTTGCACAGGTAGTCGGGTGAATCCCACAAAACCGACTAGGATAATTACCAGGGAACAGACCGTAGCAAAAACAGGACGTTTGATAAAGAAATTGGTAAACACAATTAACCCTCACTATTTATTGACTCTTGGACTCGACCCCAGTTAATTTTGAGGATTGATAGCTGCACCATCTGACAGTCTTTGAATACCGGAAACTATCAGTTTTTCACCCGGTCGTAAACCTTCCACCACTTCCGCATATTGGTCCCTAATTAAACCTAACCGAATTACCTGTCTTTTGGCGGTGGGATTTTCTCCCCCTTCCGTGGTAAATACAAACCTTTCATCTCCCGAAAATTGTACGGCGGTCATGGGTACAACTACTGTGTTTGGTTTTTCATTCCAAATTACCCGCGCCCTCACGAATTGACCAGTACGGAGGAGTCCGTCAGGATTAGTAAATGTCGCTTTGGCTAAGATACTTTGAGAATTAGGATCTACCGTCGGGGAAATAAAGCTAATGCGTCCGGTTCCGATAGGTTCACCTTGGGGGTCTTGCATTTCTACTGCTAGTCCCTCTCGTAGGTCGCCTTGGCGTTCTAGGGGAATAGATAATCTCAATTCTAGGCGATCGTTTTCTGTGAGGGTGGTTAAGGTCTCACCCCGGCTCACAAAGTCTCCCGGTCTCGCCGTCACATCACCAACTATCCCCGTAAAAGGTGCTTGTACAGTCGTCTCTTGTAGCTGCACTTCTAACTGGCGAACACGGGCGGCGGCTTCCGCTACTTGGGCTTCCGCTTGGTCGATTTCTTGGGGTCTCGTGCCGCTTTCTAATCGTCTTAACGCCTGTTCAGATTGTTCGACTCCCGCTTGTCTCAGGGCTATTTCTGATTGGCGATTTTGCTGCAATTGTTCTAGTCGTCTTTCGGATGCTCTCAGGTTGGCTTGGGCGGTTTGTTTTTGCGACACTAAAGCATCAAATTCATCTCTGGAAATTGCCCCGGCTTCCGTGAGTTCTTGAAATCTAGTTACCCGTTTTTCCGCTAATTCTGCTGCTGCTATATTGGCATCTATTTGGGCTTTCGCTTGATTGATTTCTGCCAGTAAACTACCCGATTCCGCATCACTTAGGCGGGCGATAGATTCCCCTAATCTCGCACGGGCTTCCGCAATTTCTTCCGGGCGACTTCCGGCTTGTAATTCTGATACTCTGGCTTGGGTTCGTACTAGGTTGGCTTGGGCTTGTCGCAGTTGCGCTTCTAGGTCATCACTTCTTAAACGGGCGATCGCCTGCCCTTGATTTACCATTTCCCCTGACCTAACATATACTTGGGTGATTCTCCCGTCTATTTCCGATCTTACTTCCACCGACTCCCGCGCTTGTAGCGTTCCCACAAATTCCCCAGCATCCTGAAAGTTCCTAGTTTCTATGCTGGCTACTCTCACCGGAACTCCCCTCGGTCTTTGGGGGGAATTAGTCGCCGCCGCTGGGGTAGTGTCCGCTTGCGCTTTACTAGAATGCCACCATTGACCCCCAGCAAAGCCTACTCCTAGGGCGAGTAATATTCCTACCGTGGCTGATACCAAACCCGATTTATTACTAGGTTCTGATTCCGAATGGCGATCGCTTTCTATCTGCTTTTGGTCTTCTCTTTGTGACTGTTCAGGTATCCCCTCAACTGCCACGACAGACTCATGATAATTCGGGTTTGATGATTCTGATGATGGATAAGACATAATAAATTGTAGTATGATTATAAGATTTTATCGAAAATTAGCGACCCGATAAATTTACCTGGTCTACTGCCATTGTACCTGACAGCTATTTAAATTTGTTATCTATCTTCCGACAGAGAATCCACTCCCTCTATTTCCTGCTGCAAATTATCGTAGGTTTGACTCAGCCATTTTACCTCCGATTCCAACACAAAATTCGCCCTTTTCCAGATATCTAATTGATAGGAATCAATCGGCACATATTCAACCTCTTTATGATTCAGATATTTCATCCTTTCCTCACAAGCTCTGAGGCGATATTCTAGCAACAACAGGCGGTTTTGTAGATTTAAGTCACTAAAAAAGAAATACTTAATTAGAAACCTAGAACGGCTTTTAACCCAGCTCTCTTGTGGCTGTTCTAGCATTTTGTATAACCATCGCTCACGTCCAGCCGCGGTAATACCATAAACCTTCCGACTCGAACCCGCGTCCCCTGCCTCTTCTAGGATAACTTGAATATATCCCCGTTCTTCCAAACGTTTCAGCAAGGGATAAATTGCACCATAGTTAACACTGATACAACTTCCCATAAACAGCTCTAGGCGCTGCTTCAGTCGATAGCCGTGTAAAGGTTCGCGCTGTAGTAGCCCTAATGCAGATAGTTCCAACATTATATCAAATTGATACTTGTGTTGACAATATAGCCAATTTTCGCCTACCAGTCAAGAAATAGGCTAAAAAAGTTGGCGATCGCCTTTAGTCTCAGGTTTTCTCTCCCCCTCTGTATGGCAGATCCACCCATACCAACCACCAAAAAACAGTATCAATCATCTCATAAAAAGGTGCTGACCTCCCAGCCTGGTGGATAAACTCAAGGTTTTATGGAACCCATAACCAAACCCCAGGATTTAATCGAGGTTTAAGTTTTATCAGTTGAGGGTTGACAGTCTAAGGTTTAAGGGTTGAGGATTAAAGATTAATCGTTGACCGCTAAACTTTAAGCCAGATAACCGAGATGGTATGCTTCGCCAAGAAGATCCATCTCTGAGCCATAAATTTAGAGTTTTTCGAGAGACCAGCACCTAATTATTGATGCTCGATAATAAATAGGCTAATCAGGAATGTTAATCAAAGTGCGGGCGTTGCTAATAGAAAGCACCCGGTCTACAGTGGATTTAAACTCCTCCACAAACTCTTGGCGGCGATCGCATTCCCAAGTCAAATTGGTAGGGTCAAGTATTTCTACTCCCTCCCGCCCCAAAAAACTATCAGCCAGGGATTGATACTTTTCCGAAGCCGCATTTTTGCCTAATACTTCCATCGCCAATTTATCCAGTCTTTCCTTTACCCGCGCCTGCGCTATGTCAAAATCTTTGCGCGCCGAAGTATAAGCCGATTGCATCGTATTCAGAACTGACTCATAATAGGCGATAAAGTTTTTCATCTCGATCGCTTCAGCCACAGTCATTTCTTCCCCCGCTACCGATACCATGGTCACCGCATTAGACAAAACCACTGCCCTTTTAATTGTACGCCGACGGGCAATTAAAGCATCCACTTTTTGCACCGCCGCCCGTGCTTTAGTGTTATACTCATCCCGGTTTCTGTAGCCCACAGGAGTTTTTCCCACTTCTACCACAGTGATTAATGTATTACCTTCTAAAGCCGTTCTAGCTGATTCTATGCGCTTACCCAGTAGCGTTAATTCTGCCAAAGCATCTGTTACCGTCATTTCAGCCATTGAACTCACCTCTGTAAAGATTGTCGCCCCTTACCAGATAGACAGAATCCCGAATTAACAGCCCCATAAAAATTAGTAGCTAACCCATTATATACCAACATCGCAGTAAATTAACTCATGAATCTTAATGATATTATTGATGCGATCGCCATTCAGCGTAAATTGCTGTCACCTCAGCAAGCAATCCTAGTCGCCATTTCGGGAATTGATGCTTCTGGAAAAGGCTATATCGCCGCCCAAATTGTCAAAATACTTAGCCAGGGAAATCTGCGGGTAGCCAGCATCAATGTTGATGGGTGGCTTCATCTACCCCACCAAAGATTTAGCCAGACTAACCCCGCAGCCCACTTCTATCAATATGCCATTCGCTTCGACCAGTTATTTAGCCAATTAATCTTTCCCCTGCGTCAACTGCGATCAGTGTCTATTGACGTTGATTATACTCAAGAAACCGCCACAGAATATCAAAAGCATAGATATAAATTCGACAATATTGATATAATCGTCTTGGAAGGAATCTTTTTGTTAAAACAAGAGTTCCAGTCATACTATGACCTTTCTTTTTGGGTTGAATGTACTTGGGAAACCGCATTAGAACGAGCTATTGTGCGATCGCAAGAGGGTTTATCTCAACAAGAAACAGTTCAAGCATATCAGGCCATCTACTTTCCCGCCCAAAAAATTCACTGGGAACGAGATCAACCTAGACAAGCAGCCACAGCAAGTATTAATAACGATTTTCGACTAGCATCGCCGGGACTCAAGCCAGACCCTAGCCCTTGAGTTCATCTATTTAGCCTGAATCTCAAATATTTTAACTTGCTGATATTTCCAGAGCCTATATATCTCCAACATCCCTATATAGGCAAGTTTATGATATATATTACCCAAGTCCAGAGCCCAACAGCAACCTTTTGAACTATGGGCTTGTGATGAACCAACCTGAAAGCCTTTTATTTCCCTGTTAATGTTTTATACACCACTGATTAATGATTGAATCTAAACGACAAACCATCAAACTACAATGGCGCATATTGATAGGATATGCTATACCCATTTTACTCTCTTTTGGAGTAGTATCAGTAATCTACTACAAAGCTACCAACGTCGTCGAACTCACCGCCGCAGTCGAGACCACTCAACTGCAAATGGAAGGAGTTGATCAAATAATTGTTGGCATTTCTAAAATGTTGCGAAATGTGCGAATGAGCCTTTTATTTCCCCAGTCAGAAGACTACGAAACTCTCTATCAAGAAGGCTTTGAGCAGTTCACCACTAATTATGAAAATTTGATGAGGCAGATTGATGATCCCAGTTTGAGGGATGAATTAACCAGAATTAGACGAGCTGGTAATGAGATTGATCGCATTTCCAGAAACGTATTTGATCTGATTGAGAACAATCAATTACCCCAAGCCCAGGCACAAGCCCAAGCCCTCAGTGTCAGTGAGTTAGCAGCTACAGGAGAAAATCTTGACCAGCAAAAGCAACAGCTTCTCAATGCTAAATATAGAGAGTTGGAAAATGCCATGAATACTCTCACTATGATCGCTGCATTGGGAATGTTCATAGCTGCGACTTTAGCTATTATTTTGGCTCTGGTAATTTCCTCCCGCATTAGCCGGACTATTAATGATAGTATTAGTATAATTGCCAGTTCTTCTAATCAGATTGCTAGTACCACAGAACAACAAGAACGCAACGCCAGCCAACAGGCCGGAGCAATTAATCAAACTACTGCTACAATGGATGAGTTAGGGGAAGCAGCCCGGTCAATGGCAGAACAGGCAGAATCCTCCGCTGAAAGCGCCCGTAAAGTCTTGGGTCTCGCTCAATCTTCCATCGAAAGCGCCCAGCAAGTCCTCACTCTCGGTCAGTTTTCTTCTGAAAGCGCCCAGCAAGTGTTAAAACTTGCTCAGTCCGAAACGGAGGCGGTACAGCAAACCCTAGAGAAAATGTTAAATCTCAAGGAAAAAGTAGAGGCTATTGCTGATCAAATTGTTCGACTCAGCCAGCAAACTGAACAAATTGGCATGATTACTAATATGGCTGCTGATTTGGCTAACCAGACTAATATGTTAGCATTGAATGCGGCTGTAGAGGCTGCCCGTGCTGGCGCTCATGGTAAAGGTTTTGCAGTGGTAGCCACGGAAATCCGCAAATTGGCAGACCAGAGTAAACAGTCAGCCGAAAAAATTACCGTTTTAGTTAATAATATTCAAAGGGCGATCGATAGTACCGTATTAGTCACTAATGAAGGTAGCAAGACTACAGAACAAACTATCGAACTTTCCCAGGGGACTGTTAATGCCTTTGAAAAAGTTACCGAAGCCATTAACCCCGTTTTAAAAGCCTCTACAGATGTCAGTGATGCCATTAATCATGTGATTATTAGCAACCAGGAAGCCACCCTAGAGGCTGTTAATGAAGTGGTTTTAAATTCCCAACAAATCTCTCTGAGTTCCCAACAACAAGCCCAAGCAATTCACCAAGTCTTCCAGGCTATGAATAGTCTTAATCAAAGTGCCGCTGAGACTGCTAACGGCTTGCGAGAAACTAAAATCGGTATTCAACGACTTAATCAAGTTGCCCAAAATCTCAAGTCGGAAACCTAGAAATCAACCTCAACCAGGGGGCCACTGCATGGCCCGACCTCCCAAAATATGAATGTGAAGATGATCTACAGTTTGTCCACCATCAGAACCATTATTAATGACTACACGATAACCATTAGTTAACCCAGCTTCCTGGGCTACTTGTTTCACCTTCAGCAGTAAATGTCCCATCAGCCCATGGTCATCGGGGCTGGCTTCCTCTAATTTAGGAATTGGTTTTTTGGGAATTACCAAAATGTGAACGGGTGCTTGGGGTGCAACGTCTCGGAAGGCTAACACTAGGTCATCTTCATAGACGATATCCGCTCGAATTTCCCGCCGGATGATTTTCGTAAAAATTGTTTCTGAATTGCTCATAATTTGGTCCCCAAACTGTCGTATTATACAATGATACCCCCGAATTGACAAGGGCAAATTAGCTCTGAACTCTTAAAAAAAGTTTAATTTTGGGCACTATAATTAATACACCTAAATTGCTATTGAATTCCTCAGCCAGGAAAGGGGCTGCTCAACTCCTGATCCGAGCCAGCTTTGGCCAGAAAACCAGACTATTAAATTCTACTTTGTCCTACTTAATCCTACTTTGTCCTACTTAATCCTACCTAATGTAGGCATCCAAGCATATATAAGGACAAAAACTGGATACTAAATCCTACTTTTTACTATTTACAAATACTGTATTTTGAGTTATTAATAGTATAAGAAAAAAAAGAGGTTAGTCAGCAAATAGCTCTGTATTCGTTGAAAGTTAAATCCGAAAATCCGTCGTAGGTGGTGATTGAAAATTACTGCTAGAAAGAAAAATAACACCTGCGACTGTCCACTAGATTTCCCGATTAACAACTGTATAGATAGTACGTGCAACCCAGATGGCTGTAATTATTTTGTGTCAAGATTTCTCATTTTCCGGTCATGTATAGTCTGCCAATTATGTATGTAGTTTGGAGTTGTGGATAGCGCCCCATCTGTGAACTGTGTTGGTCAAGGTAAATTACCCACAGATTTGGCGGTGTTTATCGGGGAATATGCTGGTTGCTAATTTGTGAGACTGCCTCAAGCCTAAAGAACTGAACAAGAGGAAACTTAAAGATATGGTTTCAACTGTAGAAAGACCCACTAAACTGACATCACCTACAGACAACAGTAGTGGTAGTATAACTCCCGAATGGAAAGGATTTAAACAGGGTAAATGGACAAAAGAAGTAAATGTTCGTGATTTTATCCAAAAAAACTACAGTCTTTATGAAGGAGATAGCGGGTTTTTAGCTAATGCTACAGAACGCACCAATAACCTCTGGGATCAGGTAAAGGAACTGATGGCAGAGGAACGCAAACAGGGCATTTTAGACGCAGAAACTAAAATTCCTTCTGGGATTACTGCTTATGGTGCGGGCTATATAGATCGCAGTTTAGAGCAAATCGTGGGTTTGCAAACTGACAAACCTCTGAAACGAGCGATTATGCCTTATGGTGGTATTCGGGTAGTGAAAAAATCCCTAGAAGCCTACGGCTATGAACTGGACCCAGAAACAGAAAAAATCTTTACTCAGTATCGCAAAACCCACAATGATGGCGTTTTTGATGCTTACACGCCAGAAATTCTCCTAGCGCGCCATTCTGGACTGGTGACGGGATTACCAGATGCTTATGGTCGCGGTCGCATTATTGGTGACTATCGGCGGGTGGCGCTGTATGGAGTCGATCGCCTAATTTTAGACAAGAAGGAGCAACAAGCGTCTCTGGAATTAGACGCAATGGACTCAGAAACCATCTCGCGGCGCGAAGAAATCTGCGAAGAAATCCGATCGCTCCAAGAACTCAAAGAAATGGCAGCATCATACGGGTTAAACATTGGACGACCCGCCGCCACCGCCCAAGAAGCGGTACAGTGGACTTATTTTGGCTATTTAGCAGCAGTCAAAGAACAAAATGGCGCGGCTATGTCTTTGGGACGGGTATCTAATTTCTTAGATATCTACTTCGAGCGAGATTTGCAAAATGGCACTCTCACGGAAAGTGGCGCTCAGGAAATTATCGACCATTTCGTGATGAAATTACGGATGGTGCGGTTCCTGCGGGCTCCTGAATACAACCAACTATTTTCTGGTGATCCTACCTGGGTGACAGAATGTATTGGCGGTATGGGTGAAGATGGTCGCCCCTTAGTCACAAAAAACAGTTTCCGGTTCTTACACACACTCTACACATTGGGTGCTGCTCCTGAACCCAACCTGACTATTTTATGGTCGGAACGTCTCCCAGAGAACTTTAAGCGCTACTGTGCGAAAGTCTCCATTGAAACCTGTTCTACCCAGTATGAAAATGACGATTTGATGCGGGCAGAATATGGGGATGATTATGGCATTGCTTGCTGTGTTAGCGCCATGAAAATCGGTAAGCAAATGCAGTTTTTCGGCGCACGGGCGAATTTAGCCAAGGCGCTGCTGTATGCGATTAATGGCGGTAAAGACGAGACCACAGGCGAGCAAATCGGCCCCTCATGGCTTCCAGTTCAGGGCGATTATCTGGAATATGATGATGTGGCAGAAAAATTCGATCGCTGTTTAGAATGGTTGTCTCGTTTGTATGTCAACACCCTGAACATTATTCACTTCATGCACGATAAATACGCATACGAGCGGATTGAATTTGCACTGCATGATCGTGATGTATATCGGACGATGGCTTGTGGTATGGCGGGTCTGTCTGTGGTGGCTGATGCTTTCTCTGCTATTAAATATTCTCGGGTCAAAGTTATCCGCAATGACCAAGGTTTGGTAGTGGATTATGAAATCGAAGGGGATTATCCCAAATTCGGTAATAATGATGATCGCGTTGATGATATTGCTGCCAATTTGGTTAAGCAATTCATGAACAAAATCCGTCAGCACAAAACCTACCGCAACTCAGTTCCTACCCAGTCAATTCTCACCATTACTTCTAATGTGGTTTATGGTAAGAAAACTGGTAATACTCCAGACGGTCGGAAAGCTGGCGAACCTTTTGCACCGGGTGCTAATCCTATGCACGCACGGGATACACAAGGAGCGATCGCCGCTTTGGCTTCCGTCGCGAAACTCCCCTATGAGCATTCTCAAGACGGGATTTCTTACACCTTTTCCATTGTGCCACAAGCATTAGGAAAACAGGAAAGCGATCGCATCAGCAACCTCGTGGGAATGTTAGATGGTTACTTCGCCGACGACGGTCATCATATTAACGTCAACGTCCTGAACCGGGAAACCTTGGTCGAAGCCATGGAACATCCCGAAAAATATCCACAACTGACCATTCGTGTATCCGGTTACGCCGTCAACTTTATCAAGCTGACCCGCGAACAACAATTAGATGTGATTAATCGTACTTTCCATAGTCGCATCTAGGGATTTATACACCGGGTTAATCAGCAGTAAAATGTGATTAACTCGGTTGCTGTCCATCATTAGTTAGTCTGTAATAACCCGGTTTTAATCAATCCGGGTTTCTGTTGTCTCTCATCGCAATTATGTCTGATTCTCAAAGTCAAATATTCGGTCAAATTCATTCCTATGAAAGTTGCGGCACCGTAGACGGTCCAGGAATTAGATTTGTGGTGTTTACCCAAGGTTGTCCTCTGCGCTGTCTTTATTGTCATAACCCCGACTGTCAAGAAGTAGCAGGCGGTCAACAAGTCAGCGTCGAAGAAATCATCCAACAAGTAGTCAAATATCGCTCCTATATGCGGTTTTCTAATGGCGGTATTACCGTCACTGGCGGCGAACCTTTAATGCAGCCAGAATTCGTCGCTGAAATCTTCCGCCGCTGTCGGGAATTGGGGATTCATACAGCCTTAGATACCTCTGGTTATATCCCCCTGAATGTAGCTAAACCAGTGCTAGATTATACCGATTTAGTGCTTTTAGATATCAAATCTTATCACAGCGAAACCTATCGGAAAGTCACCTGTGTTTCCGTAGAACCAACCCTGAATTTTGCCAAGTATTTACATGAGATTAATAAACCGACATGGGTGCGGTTTGTGTTAGTACCAAATTTAACTAATGACATCAATAATATGGAAGCATTAGCTAAGTTTGTGTCCGGCTTCACCAATGTAGAAAAAGTCGAGATTTTGCCCTTTCATAAAATGGGTGAATATAAATGGGAGGAAATCGGCTACGAATATAAACTTAAAGATACTCCCGAACCCACCCCAGAACAAGTCAGCACAGCTATAAACATCTTTGAAAAGTATGGTTTGGCGGTGGTAGCTTAACACTTACTACCAGCGTTAATCTGACTTAATTTTAAAGCGATCGCTCCTCATTCACCCCCCAAATCAGTCACCCTTTTTTCCCGATTAGAGAAACTTTGAGTAATTTGATAGAGCAGAAATAAAGATACAATAATCCCCACAAACTCCGCCGCCATAGCATTAAGAGCAGCCTGTAGTGTAATCATATCCATAGGTACAATAATCGGACCGCTGCGACTTAAAATAGTCGCTCCCTCACTCGGATTATAAATCGTGGCGGCTCCCGGTGGCACAGACAGCATTCTAAATAATAGAGCCCCCACCTTCCACATTGCCACGACCATAGCACAAATCATACCCGCTATATTAGTTCCTAACCCAATCCAAAGAGAGCGAGTTACACTAGCCTTACTCGGACGACGGTCTGGGTCAGTCAGTTGATCACCAATTCGGGTATAGTGAAAACACCAGTAAATGGTAAACCCTAGAGCCAACAAACAGCCATAAGCCAGAACTAAACCCACAAATGATTGTCCGAGTCTATTTCTGGCGGGACTGAGAAATAACGCAAACAACAACAGAAAAATGGGTACAACCCCAAAAAAAACCTGCAAACATAAGCCGATCAACCCTCCCTTTTGAAAAGCCAAGGCAATTTGATTAATATGGGACGGAGATGATTGGAAATTAACTTGCTCAGACATTGCCCATAAATTCCTAGTGAATCACAGTATTCTAGCGGTTCGATTAAATGGAGGCAACATGAATTTTTTCGATAAACTAATTAGCAGCATTGAGCGCAACCAAAGTTTGCTCTATGTGAACCTTGACCCCGACCCGGAAGTATATCCGCCTAACTTTGAGAATGAGCAGGGCCTAGGGTTGGTCGATGATGGTAAACTCGTGGAGGAGTGGTATCGATGGTTAAAGGCGATCGTAGAGCAAACCGCCAACTTAGTTTGTGCCTATAAACTAACTTTAAATACCTATTTAGGACTTGGCTTGTCCGGGTGGCATCTTTTACAGCAGATTTTAGACCATATCCCCTCTACAATACCCGTCATTCTCGATGCTAAACACGCTGATCTCAATAGCGCCAGCCTGTTTGCGCGCATGATTTTTACAGAATGGGGGGTTGATGCTTGCACCGTATCCCCCTACACCGGACAGGATTTGGTCACACCCTTTCTGGTCTATCCTAATAAAGCAGTATTTGTCCTGTGTGCGACTGCTAACCCGTCCGCTAACCTACTCCAAGAATATCCTAACCCCGCACATCCTCTTTACTTGGAATTGGTGCGAGCTACCCAAACCTGGGGAACTCCAGAACAGGTCGGGTTAGAGGTCGGGGTCATGGCGGATATGTTAGCACGAATTCGTCGCCAAGCTCCAGAGCGTTTGATTTTGGTTCAGGGAAATAGTGCTGAGGAAAACGATCTAACCGAACAAGATGATCTGATCCAAATTCTGGCCGCGGGTTTGGGTGCTGACGGTGCGGGTCTATTGCTACCTCTACCACCACGTTTATTGCAACGGGGAACTGTCACAGAGGCGGTGCGGTCTTTGCGAGATGCTATCAATGACGAACGCCTGCGGGTTATGCAAGGTAGTCCTAGCTGTGACCTGTGGCTTCCTGATGTCTGTTTCTTGGAAAATGAACCCCACCGCGACCTGATTCTGCAACTTTATGATATTGGTTGCATTATGTTTGGCGACCATGTGCAATCATCAGGAGAGGTTCTCCCCTATTATATTGACTTGCGCCGGATTATTTCCATGCCCCAGATTTTTCATCAGATTGTGGGAGCATACGCAGAAATTCTCCAAAATCTTAATTTCGATCGCATTGCGGGTATTCCCTATGGGTCTCTACCTACAGCCACTGGTTTATCTCTCCGTTTAGGACGACCTATGGTGTTTCCACGAAAGGAAGTCAAAACCTATGGCGCTAAAAGGGCGATCGAAGGGCATTTTCAGTCAGGGGAACTCGTTGTCGTTGTCGATGATATCCTCATTACTGGCAATAGTGTCATGAAAGGAGCCGCCACATTACAAGCCGCAGGACTAAGGGTTGAGGATATTGTGGTATTTATCGATCATGGTCGCCAGGTCATGGAAAGGTTGACAGAAAATGGCTATCGTGGTCATGCGGTATTAAGTCTCGATGAAATTTCCCAAACCTTATACCAGGCTAACCACATTTCATCTCAACAATTTAAACTGTTCCAACAGCACATCTAGTTGACTATTATAGTCATTTATTCCCTCCATTGGGCTATATTGACATGACTTATCAATAAACTTAATGCGATCGGTTATGATATAATAGCACTTTTTTTCTACCAACCAAGAATCTATTAATACCTATTAACCAGCCTCTGACCTCCGGTTTATGGCCGTATTGCCGTTTGTTTATTAACAAAAATTCTTGTTTAACTCCCCACCTAGTGATATAGTATATCTGGAATTAGATGCAACTAATTCTTAATAACTGTCCCTAACAAAAACTATATGAGGGTAACAAATGTTCAAACGTAGACATTTTTTAGCGGGGATGCTCACCCTAGCCTTAGTTCTGGGTATAGCCCAAGTTAGCCAGTCTCAGAATCAGACTTTAACTATTTACTCTGGGCGACAAGAGGCTCTGATTGGTCCATTAATCAAACGAGCCGAACAGGAGCTAGGTCTTAATATTAGAGTCCGCTATGGTGACACTGCCGAATTAGCGATCGCTATTATTGAAGAAGGACGCAATAGCCCTGCTGACATATTTTTTGCCCAAGATGCTGGAGCCTTGGGAGCCTTACAAAAAGCCGGTCGAACTCGCGCCATTCCCGCACAAATCATCAGCAGAGTAGATTCTCGTTTCCGTTCCCCTAACAACCACTGGGTAGGGATTACAGGTAGAGCGCGGGTACTAGCCTACAACACCAGGCAGGTCAACCGCAACGAACTACCCAACTCCATCTCCGAACTCACCCAACCCAAATGGCGGGGGAGAGTTGGCTGGGCTCCCACCAACGGTTCTTTTCAGTCCTTCGTTACCGCCATGCGCCTAGTAGAAGGTGATGCTAAAACCATGCAATGGCTCCAAGCCATGAGAAATAATGGGGTTGTAGTTTACCGGAACAATACGACCATTGTTGAAGCCGTAGGTCGAGGAGAAGTAGATATTGGGTTAGTCAATAACTACTACCTATATCGCTTCTTAGCAGATGATCCTAACTTCCCCGTCGCTCACCACTACACCCGTGGCGACGCAGGATCATTAATTAACATAGCCGGAGTAGCTATTCTCGACACAGCCAGAAACGCCCAAGATGCACAGCGATTTATCCAGTTTTTACTCACCAATAACGCCCAAAACTTCTTCGCTCGAGAAACAAAAGAATATCCCCTAGTCGAAGGAATACCAGCCCCAGAGCGACAGTTATCTATTGAGCAAATCAATCCCCCAAGAATTGACTTAGCCAATCTAGCTGACTTACAGGGGACCATGGTACTGCTACAACGGGCGGGCGTGTTATAGAACTAGACTTTAGGGTGCGAACATATTGGCGATTGACGCACCCTAGCTGTTGATGATGAGAGGGCGATTAAACGCTAGTTTCGTGATATTTTCGTAAATATGTTGGTAAGTATAATGATCATTATTGCACTTCAGGTCAACTATAGCAACCAATTTGTAGAGCCGGATTCTGAATCATAACAACTCAAACTGGTAAGCTGACATAATCTTGATAGGGTTCTCACCTGTTCCCGATGGATAGGGGTAAACCACTGTAAGTCAATCACCATAACTTCTAGTGTCAATGTAACCGGGTCAAGACAAATTCCCGCCGCCCGTGTTTCGTCAATTTGGGTAGTCCAATATTCGATACCATCGATTTGGTCGGCTCTACCCTGACGAACTAATTCTAACAAAAGCTGTTCTTTGGGATTCGCCCAATTAGCATCCACCATGGACAAAGCGCGATCGATGCGACTTTCCAGAGTTTCAGGTTCCCAATTCTGAGTTTGGGCTAGATGGTAAATCTGTCTAAGTTCTATATTCCCGAATTTGGTGGACAGAGGCAGTTCTGCGAGTGAGCCATCTGGGTTGATATAAGTTTTGGTAGATGTAGTCATCACAATCATATTTCTCTCCAGGACAAGTAAGCGGCCAACCTTTTAGTATCTTCATCATCCCAAAGGTTTCCGAAAATCTCAGTGATTTCTCGGATCGATTCTCGTGATGTTCATAGGGTTTCTAGGTGAGACTACGCAAATTAACTGATGACCCAATCAACTAAGTTGTAGTGATGGTGATCACTTTTCGGAGCCAGTTGGGGTGATCTTAGCGACTGATGGACAACCGTAGGTAATTAATCCCGGCTTTCACTGCTTCATAGCCAAACAGTAAAATTAAACCGGAAAGGACTGCTCCCATGAGACAAACTACTAATCCCCCCAAGGTAATCGCCCCATCATCATCCAACAGCCCAAATCCGGTAATAAAAATCCCGATCGCTGGTAGTGTATTAGTTAAGGGAATAGGCAGCATCATGGAGACTGCCATAATTGCGATCGCACAACCAATCACAACCCTTCCCACGGGATGAGTACAAATAAAACTCAAGCGGGGACGGCAAAACACCTCAATTTTCTGTAACCAAGGAATCCCCACTTTTAAAATTCCCTGTACCTTTTCCAAAGGCAATTGACGGTTGAGCCATGAATTCGGAAACCAAGGCGTTTGTGAACCCGCAATCAATTGAATAGCTAACAAAAATAATAAAATCCCAAAGGGAATCGAATAGCCAGGAGCCGGAATGGGAAGGGCGGAAGGCAGCGCCAGCACCACAAACAAAAACCCAAAAATCCGCTCTCCTGCCAGAGTAATAATATCACCCAGCGTTACCTGAGAGGAACGGGACTCTTCCCAAAAATAGCGCTGAAGTTCAACAGAAAGTTTTGCCACAAGCCACAGCTAAAGATAAAAAAACTAACCGGAATCAATCAACCAGAATATATTTAGGCAACCGTCTCCGGTTGCCTTGACAGATATTGCCTAAATCCAACCCCAAGAAAAACTGGAGAGATTAGTCAGTGCCAACAGTCCAGGAATTCATATACTCAATCTGTTCTGATGTCAAGGTATCAATAGCAATACCCATGGCTTTCAATTTCAGACGAGCAATTTCCTGATCCACGTCTTGGGGGATAGAGTGCAGACCGGGTTCGAGTTTGCCTTGATTTTTGACCAGATATTCACAAGCCATGGCTTGGTTAGCAAAACTCATATCCATAACGGCACTAGGATGACCTTCAGCAGCCGCCAAGTTGATCAAACGTCCTTCACCCAAAACCACAACAGATTTACCGTTTTTGAGCTTATATTGTTGGGTAAAATTACGAACTTCCTTGATTTCGGTAGAACGTTCCGCCAGCACTTTCAGGTCAATTTCAATATCGAAGTGACCAGAGTTGCAAACCATAGCCCCATCTTTCATCACATCGAAATGTTCCCCACGAATAACGTGCTTATTACCAGTCACAGTAATAAACAAATCTCCCACGGCAGCGGCTTGTTCCATAGGCATCACGCGGAAACCATCCATGACGGCTTCAATAGCCCGGACTGGATCAACTTCGGTAACAATGACATTAGCACCCAATCCACGAGCGCGCAAGGCGGAGCCTTTACCACACCAACCGTAACCGACAACGACGACATTTTTACCGGCGAGCAGAACATTAGTAGCGCGGATAATACCATCAAGGGTAGATTGACCAGTTCCGTAGCGGTTATCAAAAAAGTGCTTAGTATCTGCGTCGTTAACGTTCATAGCCGGGAAAGTCAGTTTCCCATCATTAAACATAGCCCGCAGACGGACAATTCCGGTAGTGGTTTCTTCAGTAGTACCAATAATTTCAGGTAGTTGATGCTGACGGTTTTTAACGAGGGTAGCGGTAACATCACTACCATCATCAATAATAATATTGGGGCGGTGATCAAGGGCAATCTCGACGTGGCGCAGATAGGTGGCTGTATCTTCCCCTTTCATGGCGAAAACGGGGATGCCATAATCAACCACCAAACTAGCGGCTACATCGTCTTGGGTTGACAGGGGGTTACTAGCAATAAGTATAGCATCCGCGCCCCCAGCTTTGAGAGCGATCGCCAAATGTGCTGTTTCTGTGGTGACGTGACAGCAAGCAATTAAACGGATACCATCAAAGGGCTTTTCTTGGGCAAAACGTTCTTGAATTTGGCGCAAAACTGGCATTTCACGCCCCGCCCATTCAATCCGTTGTTTGCCTTTTGGGGCAAGTGTTGGGTCTTTAATTTCATATTTGGCTTGGACGGTTGTTGAACTCATGCAGTTATTTCCTTTATAAATCGCGTTTTGGCTGCCAAGTGTTTGGCAAATTATAGGGGCACCCAACTTATGGACGACTGGCCTTTACGATTCTAGCACCATTAACCGCAAGATATTATATATCATCGAGGTAATTCGGGCTGATATCGGTAGGCATATCGATAATAGCGGTAATATCTCAGAGCGGCTCTGAGTAGATGAGACTGGGAAGCCACCCCGGCTAGTTCCAGATGGCTAGTATCTCCGGCTAGTTCCAGGTTCCAACCATGATCATCAGCTACTAACTTGACTAGACAGCAAAGAGAGGTTTTGAGTTTCTGCTTTCGCGTAATTAATGCTTGGGTGAGTCCTTTCACTGAGGCTGCATGACCTACCAGTACCAGATTTTCGGGGTATTGTGTGGTTAAGCGTTGGATAGTGCTGGTCATGCGTTGTTGAGCCATGGACCAGGTTTCGGGATACTGCCAACCTTGGGGCGATTCATAGTTAAGATTGATGCGGGGAAAATCGGCTTTTAGTTCTGATGACGATCGCATTTTCGGCAAATAGGGGAAGCTGTAACCACTTAAAAACTCTCCCAGTCCCGGTTCTAGTTGCACTGGTAAATCCAGAACTTCGGCTACGGCGTGGGCGGTAGCAACGGTTCGCAGAAATGGGGATGCGAAAATGTAGTTAATCTTTTCTCCCCCTAGACGTTGGGCTAGGGCGATCGCTTGCTTTTCCCCTTTGGCTGATAAGGGCGGGTCAAAAGGATTGCTACTGCTACGATACCAATTAGAATCGGCATGGTCTTGGCGATCGCCGTGTCGGGCTATCCACAGGGTTTGATTCATCTTAATGGCAGGTTGTCACGCTTTTCGGGTTCAATCATAACCCGATAGTCATCCCATCACCGACGCTTCGGGCTTTCCTATTACCTAGGTATCGATGAGCGATTATCAATTGTTATCCCCACTGGGAATATCCGTGTCGAGTGTGGGGCGCAACTGAATCAAGCGATCGCCTTGATGACTGCGAGGAATCACCACCAACGCAGGGCGGCGGGTTTCATCCCGTTCCGGTAGGGCTGGGAATATATAATAATCCCCATCCACATCAATCAGCAACCGCCAGACCCGATTCTGGCTGGGGTTATTAATCGCCGCACTCAGCAGTTGCTGGTAGCTGCTTGCGTCACCAATAATGCGGATCTGACTGATCTAGTTCTCTGGGTGTTACCGTTGTTAACATCTTCCATAGATTCCGGCGACAGCCATTTCTGTTGTTTTTGAGTTCTGCTATGTTCCCAGTAATACACGGCAAAAATTCGGGAGTTTGGTAGCTCCGTCTTTTTAAAGCGGGGCGGAAAAACGACTCGGCGGCTTTAGCCGCAATGACTATGATAGAATGGTATCGCCTTCTCTATGACCCAAATGAAAGGGGCTTAACATCCCGTGAGGGCAGACTTGCATCATGCAGAAATGTCGGCAGCAAAGACGTTTCATTGGCGAGAGACAAAAGGTGATTGAATGAAAATAAGTAAAAGGAAGCCTTCGGGCCACCTATAGAGGCGTATTTGACTTCGCCTAGGAGTCCGACTTGTCGGAAGTTCTGAAATCCCTCCGGGGAATCCCCGTCGCTTTAGCGCGGGGAGTAGTCAATTTGATAGGACGAGCCATGACTATGGAACCTTCACCAATCACCCCTTGGTCATCCATGCAGTGGTATAACCCCCCTGCGGCATGGCAGAATCGCGGCGATCGGCTTTGGGTTAAAACCGGGTTGAAAACCGATTTCTGGCGGACAACTCACTACGGTTTTATTCGGGATTCTGGTCACTGTTACTACCGTGAAGTATTGGGCAACTTTCGAGCCCGGGTCTGTTTTTCGGGGCAATACCAGGAACTCTATGATCAAGCTGGATTGATGGTTAGAGTCAGTAAAACCCATTGGCTCAAGTGTGGCATTGAATATGTAGATGGTGTCCAATACGCCAGTGCAGTTGTGACACGGGAGCGATCGGATTGGGCCGTTGCTCCCTTGGCAGGTCAACCCGATCGGGTTTGGTTTGAAGTACGGCGCAGAAATGAAGCCATTGCAGTTCTCTACTCCCTCGATGGTGATAAATTTGTCCTATTACGTCTGACGGATTTTCCCGAAGAACCTACGGCTTGGGTTGGCCCGGTGTGTGCATCCCCAGAACGGGAAGGATTTGAGGTAACTTTTGAGTCTTTCACGGTAGAACTGAGTACAGCACCAGTGGTTGATTAGAACTGAGTTTGTAGCTTGGGTTATGCGATCGCATAACCCAAAAACTCACCAGATTGCACAGCTAGGGGTGTATAAAACTGATGCGTCTATTTACTATTAGTCGGCTGATTATCTTTAGCTTGACTGGGAATATCGGTGTCGAGTGTGGGGCGCAACTGAATTAGGCGATCGCCTTGATGACTGCGAGGAATCACCACCAACGCAGGGCGGCGGGTTTCATCCCGTTCCGGTAGGGCTGGGAATATATAATAATCCCCATCCACATCAATCAGCAACCGCCAGACCCGATTCTGGCTGGGGTTATTAATCGCCGCACTCAGCAGTTGCTGGTAGCTGCTTGGGTCACCAATAATGCGGATACCTTGAGGATTGCGGATATCATCGGGGTTCACCCCCAAGGGAAAACTATCCTCTCGCACAACCACCGTCACCACCGGGAGAGACGAGGTTTCATTCACCGCATCCCGCCACGCATCCGCTTCTCCCTGCCATTGTGCCAGCCAGAAACAGCCCGCCAGCACCCAACAGATAATCAATGTTTCATCCAAAAGCGATCGCACAAATCGCAGGGATTGATACTCCAACAGGTGGAACTCCAGAAACGATTTTAGCAGTTGCAACAGTCCCCGATACAACCGAAATAGCCAGCGTTTCCAGAATGTTTGAGGCGGTTGACTGGCTAAACGATTATTGAGGGAAGCCAATATCCCCCCATGGATGTTCTCGAGTCCAGCTTGGAACCGGAGTGAGGGTTGCCCTTCCAGTAACCACAGACTGCAATAAACCCCCACCACAACCAACGCCGCCGTTATAATGGTATGGAAAATGGCTCGGAAGCTGCCAAAAAACACTTGAAAGGCAGCAATATAAAACGACTCTAGGGGCAAAGGCAGCGTGGTAACTTCCAGTTGGAAAAACGCGAAATACATCCAGCGATAAGTCCACCCCGTGAAGTATAGCACCGCCCCCAACATCACCAGCAAACTGGCAATTCTTCCCAGGGCAAAAGTTTCCGGGGGTAAACGCTGTGAATCACTCATCTCAACCTTATCCCAAAGATGACAACAAACCCTCTCGGGGCTACCTCTTACCGTTTAGCCAGTCGGCCCTCATCCGCCCTCACCCCAGCCCTCTCCCAAAATGGGAGAGGGAGCAAGAGGGGGCTTTGGATTC
>NZ_JARPLU010000006.1:39854-66562 GCF_032349615.1 Limnospira sp. PMC 1279.21
AAAGTCCATCTCCCAAAATGGGAGAGGGAGCAAGAGGGGGCTTTGGATTCAAAGTCCATCTCCCAAAATGGGAGAGGGAGCAAGAGGGGGCTTTGGATTCAAAGTAGGGTGAGGGTCCCCCCATCGAGTTCTACACCAGTCTAAGCTGTTATGAAACATCCAACTTGCCATATCTTGTCACTGGTTTTAATGGTTTCCTCCCTGGGAATAGGGGGATGTGCCATTAGCCCTCCTTCCCAAACCGCTGAAGTTACCCCTACTGGGCAACTCAATCCATTACCCTCACCGCCAATTATTCAAGTGATGCTCCCGGTGAATATCAAAATTGAGTTAAAAGCCGGGGGGAGTGGCAACCATGAATTACTGGGATTTAACCCAGAAACTCGCCAACTGCAATTGGCGGGACGCTCCCAAGGATTGCCCCTGACGGAAGTTGCGAAAATAGAGCGCGATCGCCTGACAAATCAGGGGTTAGTTGTCAGAGGGCGGCCCAACATTCGCGGGGAGGACACTCTGGGAACAGAAACCTGGCAAGTTCCCCTCAATGCCTTATCCTCCGAGGAGGAAAAAATGATGATTCGGGGTCAGCAGGCTTGGGAGAATGATGAGTTACAGGGGAAACTGGAAAACCAGAACGATTTTGATTTTCTGTTGGATCAGCTTATCCCCCTGTCAGAGGATGAGATGGAAATTGTCGTGAGTAAAGTGCGTCGTGTCGCGCCGGAGTAAGTCATCCGAGTTGGGGTGGGTTCGGTGAAGCCAAGGGCAAAACCCAACCGGAGCAAATCAGCTTCCCCGTCCTCTGACCTATGATAAGACAAAGAATGAATCGAGAGAGCGACATCAATGCCCAAGATGAGATGCTCGATTTGATTTATTGAAAAAAAGGGATAAATTTCTTGAAACTACCGAATTATGAACAAGCGATTGTTACCCAGAAAAAAATTACCGAATATTTACTGTCCCTGACTCATCCTGACGGCAAAAGTAAAGCCAAGTTTTTTATCAAATTTGGATTTAACATTGAGTCGTGGGAAATTATGGCAAATGCCTTGCTAAATCATGTGGCTGACCATGAATTAGCTAAAATAGAATCATCCCCTTTTGGGACAAGGTATGTTGTTGAAGGTAGAGTAATCACGCCAGATGGCAGAAACCCAGAAGTGCGTTCTATTTGGTTTATTTCTACTGGAGATGATATCCCTAGACTGGTTAGCGCCTATCCACTCACTTAAAATTTAGTAAACCATGATTAGTGAATTAGACCGAGTTGTTTTAACCGCCGACTTACCGGAATATGATTTAAAATCCGGCGATATGGGCACCGTTGTGTTAGTCCATCAAGAAGGTTTGGGCTATGAAGTAGAATTTATGACCATCGCAGGAGAAACCATTGCCATTGTTTCTCTCTTGAGTTCTCAAGTGCGGGGAATTGGAGACAGAGAAATTGCTCAAGCGCGGGTTCTAGCATCATCATGAATGGGGGCCTGAGAAAACTAGAAACGGGTTTTTTTCGTGGAAAACCCGCGATTCGCTCCAACTGACCAAGCTCTAGGTAAGTGCTATCTGTAGGTTGGGTGCAGAAAAGCGCGCAACCCAACAATTCACCAGAAGACTGTAGCCAACATTGAGTTATTTCATATAAATAAATTTCATCCCAGAACTTTTGGTGCAGCATATCTGGAAAATTAATACCCAATCCGGAGTTCAAAAATCGTTTTACTCTTTAGCCCGCGCAGGCGGGCTTTGTCCGTATAGCCCCACCCTTTAGGGTGCGGTTTTTAACAGATATATCAATACCAGATTCCGGATAAACTAGGGATTGACTCGTTTTACTCTTTAGCCCGCGCAGGCGGGCTTTGTCCGTGTAGCCCCACCCTTTAGGGTGCGGTTTTTAACAGATATATCAATACCGGATTCCGGATAAAATAGGGATTGACTCGTTTAATTCCTAATATCATCATCAAAAATTTCATCAAAAATTTCTCGCTTGACTCGAAAATTGATTTCTGTGATTTTTTGGTACAAAACATCAAAATGAGAAATATTAATCCGACCTTCTAGGTGTAATTTACGAACCACTGCCAAAGTTCCTTTAACATTTAAACCTAATCTTTTTGCTTCCTTTCTAGCCGCAAAATCATCAAGGATTATATAATCTGTTTGCAAGTCTATTGCCAACGAGATTGCCTCTGATTCACCTCGACCCAGCCGCTCATTTAAACGATTTGCCAAAGATAGTAATTTAATTTCTCGAACGACTAATTGCTGATTTGAAATTAGTCTATTAATGCATCCTGATGCTTGATCCGGTTTGGCATTGATTTCTAATTGCACACTTGGGGGGATATAAAACTGATGGTTGTCATTGATGAAAATTTCTAGGAAGTCTAATCGGTACAGGAAAATTAACGGAGAACAATTAAAAACAATTTTCATCAGTCTTACCAAGTTTTTTCCGCTTTAATATCTTCAGGAGTAAGATAAGAAAACTCGATGCCCATCATTTCCAAAATCTTTAAAAGCATTTCCGGTTCCATCTCCATGATTTCTGCTCCTTTCTGAAGGCTAATTAATCGAGAAACTAAAGCACCCACGACAAAAACAAACTTTTCCTTTTGTTCGATATCATTAAACAGTTGCACTTCCGCAGCAATTTCTTGGAATTGGGTTGTGTTTTTCATGATTTTTCTGGGTTTTATTTTGAGTGATTTTAAATCCCGATACCCATTGAAAGTCTGAGCAATATCGATGCTATCGGGTCGAGAAAAAATTATGTAAACGGTTGAGGATGCGCTCAAAAACCTGTTCTCCATCTATCACTTGTCCCTGTTCAATTTGAGTGGCATCAATCGCGATTTCCTGACGCAGTTCAGTCAGGTATTGCTGGCGTTGGTCCAGGAGTTCTAGGGCGGCTAAGATGACCTCATGGGCGGATTGGTAATGTCCTTGGTTGAGTTGATCCGCAATCCGTTGTTCTATTTCTGGAGTGAGTGATAGGTTCATGGCACCAGTAGGAGCGTTATAGATTACCTTGATTATAGTGGTGGAGAAACTGGGCGGCGATGAGGCTGATATTATGGCTGTGCGGTTCTTGGAAAGACTCAATTTCTGCGCCTTCGGGTCATAATAGAAGAGATAGAGTCACAGGGAGAGTCGAGCCATGACTGGACGCTGGGTGAGTTCGCTGTTGACGGTTTCGCTGCTGTTGGGCATGGGTTCTCTGTCGCCTTGGGTGGAGGCACAGACGGTTTTGGCGCAGGGGAGAATGTCCGCAAGGGAGGTTGAGGAACTGTTACAGCAGGGCGTTCAACAGACACAACAGGGGCAATCTTTACAGGCGATTCAAACATTTGAACGTGCTTTAGAAGCGGCTCGAAAATTGCAGCATCGAGAGTTGGAAGCCTCAGCACTTTTAAGAATTGGTCAAAATTATTATCTGATCGGACAAAGACAACAGGCTTTAGAGTTGTCTGAACAAGCGCTGATTCTTTTTCGAGAGACGAATAACAGGTCAGGGGAAGCCACCACTCTCAACAACATTGGTAATATGTACCATGCTTTGGGCGATCGCCGTCAAGCCCTGAACTACTTCAATCAGTCTTTGGCAATTCGGCGAGAAGTAGGCGATCGCTCTGGGGAAGCCGCCACTCTGGACAACATTGGTCAAGTGTACTATGCCTTGGGCAACCAGACTCAATCGCTGAACTACTATAATCAAGCCTTACCAATTCGGCGAGAAGTGGGCGATCTCTCAGGGGAAGCCACCACTCTTAATAACATTGGTGCGGTGTACTATGCCTTGGGCAACCGAACTCAAGCCCTGGATTACTTCAATCAGGCTTTGCCGATTCGGCGAGAAGTGGGCGATCGCAGTGAGGAAGCTACCACTCTCAACAACATTGGTGCAGTGTACTATGCCTTGGGCAACCAGACTGAAGCCCTGGATTACCTCAATCAGGCTTTGCCACTTTGGCAAGAAGTGGGCAATCGCTCAGGAGAAGCCGCCACTCTCCATAACATTGGTGCAGTGTACAATGCCTTGGGCAACCGGACTGAAGCCCTGGACTACTTCAATCAGGCATTGCCAATTCGGCAAGAAGTGGGCGATCGCTCTGGGGAAGCCGCCACTCTGGACAACATTGGTCAAGTGTACTATGCCTTGGGCAACCAGACTGAAGCCCTGAACTACTACAATCAGGCTTTGCCAATTCTGCAAGAAGTGGGCGATCGCTCAGGGGAAGCCACCACTCTCACTAACATTGGTTTGGTGTACAATGCCTTGGGCAACCGGACTGAAGCCCTGAACTATTACAATCAGGCTTTGCCAATTAGGAGAGAAGTGGGCGATCGCGCAGGAGAAGCCACCACTCTCAATAGCATTGGTGCAGTGTACCATGACTTGGGCAACCGGACTGAAGCCCTGAACCGCTACAATCAGGCTTTGCCAATTAGGCGAGAAGTCGGCGATCGCGCCGGGGAAGCCAATACTCTCAATAACATTGGTTTGGTGTACGATGCCTTGGGCAAGCGGACTGAAGCCCTGAACTACTACAATCAGGCATTGCCAATTCGGCGAGAGGTGGGCGATCGCCCCGGGGAAGCCGTCACTCTCAATAATATTGGTGGAGTGTACTATGGCTTGGGCAACCGGACTCAAGCCCTGAACTACTTCAATCAGGCTTTGCCCATTCTGCGAGATATGGGTGATCGCTCTGTAGAAGCCATCACTCTCACTAACATGGGCTTAGTCTACCGAGACACCAACCAACCCGACAAAGCCATCACCTACTTTGAAGACTCCCTCAACATCCTCCTTGAACTCCGTAGTGAACTGCAAAAAGAATTCCGCGAAACTTTCCTCGAAACCAATCGCGGGAGAGCCGTCGCCCTCGTTGACCTGCTCATCGACCAAAACCAGCCCCAACGCGCTTTTGAATGGGCGAACCGCGTCACCACCTACGAACTGGCCGATTATAACCGTCTCATCGGTGTGAGAGTCGCTAACCCCGAAGCCCAAGCTGCCCTTGATGACTGGAACGAGCAATCCCAACAACTGCAAGCCCTGCGCCAACAACTGCAAGACAACTTCAGCACTGCCCTGGTGGACCAAATGCGCGACTTAGAAGCCCAAGTCCTCCAACAAGCCGAAACCCTCGCCAATACCTACCCGGAAGTTGCTGAACTCTTTGAAATTCAACCGGAAGACCTCAGCCAACTGCAAGCCAGTCTCCCCCCGGGAACCGTTGTCTTACAACCCGTTCTCCTCACTAATATCCAAGAGGTTCCCAACACGATCGCCCTCTTTCTCCTCAGCCGCGACAGTCTCAGCGTTAAAAAAGTCCCCATCGATGCCGAGGAGTTCAACCAGTGGGTGACAGAATATCGCCAAATGCTCCAAAGCGGCGATTCCCGCTATCGTCGCCTTTCTGCCACCCTCTACGACCACCTAATCCGCCCGGTTGCCGCTGAGATTGAGGCCCTCAACCCCCAACAACTCGCCATCATCGCCACCGGGTCCCTGCGCCAATTCCCCTTTGAAACCCTCCGGGACTCGGAAAAGGACCAATTCCTGCTGCAACAGTACCCCATCCATTATCTCACTCGTCTCTCCAGTCGTTCCCTCCTCGCCAGTCCTTCCCCCTCCCCGTTTCTCAACTTTCCCCTGTGGACGCTTTCCCTCCTCCTAGGAATCATCGGCATGGGAGCCACAGTCAAACACCATTGGAAACTGGGGGGAACCTTGCTCACCCTCGCCCTAGTTAGCACCACCTTCCTTCCCCGCTTCTCTGGGGGTTACGGAGTCCTCGGCTTTGCCAATCCTAAACCCCAAGACCCCTTTAATCTACCGGGAACCGAAGCCGAAGTCGATGCCCTCCTCCGCCTCGCCCCAGAGAGTGAGATTTACCGCCACCACCAGGCGACGTTGGAAGTGTTCAAACGTCAATCCTCCCGTCATCGCTATCTGCATATCGCCACCCACGGCTGTTTTCAGCAATTGGGTTGTTGTTTTTTGGGGCAAGATATTTGTGAGGATGAGCAACTACGAGAAACCCACATGAACGCCAACACCCTGTTATTTGCCGATGGAGAATATCCCCTAGCCGACGCGGCATTACTAGGGTTACAGGATACCCAATTGGTGGCATTGAGCGCCTGTCAGACCGCATTACAGACCAATCTGGATGGAGATGCGATTATCGGAATGGCTTATATTTGGGAACGTGCCGGGGCGAGGGCGTTGATGGCCACGTTGTGGAATGCGGATGATGCGACAACGGCGGCGGTGACAACGGAGTTTTATCGCCTGATTATGGAGGAGGGGTTGAGTAAGGTGGAGGCATTGCGTCAGGCGAAATTAAGTCAGTCTCACCGTCATCCGTTTTTCTGGTCGCCGTTGGTGTTGATTGGCGACCCCCGGTAGTCCAGACGCTGGGTTAGGACTCGGGGAATTTCTAATCAGCTAAAATTAAGCGGTGCGGCATTTACCAGATTTTTTCACCCTCCAGGAGGTAATTTATGACAGAAATTACGACCCATGAACTGCCTCAAATTCTCCAGAATCTCTTTTTAGAAGTCGAACGGACTAAAACCCCGATTACGGTCATCCATGAAGGTAAACCGTTAGTGATTATCTATCCCGCCACTCCCTCAGATGAACGCCCGGCTTTTGGGGTCATGAAGGGAAGCGGTGAAATTTTAGGAGATATAATTACTCCAGAGCCTCAACCCTGGGATGTACTGCAATGAAACTGCTGCTAGATACCCACATTTGGCTGTGGTATTTACTGGGAGACCAACGCTTATCAAGCCAACTTCAAACTACAATTGTCGCTCCTAATACTGAACTTTGGCTGAGTCCAATTAGCATTTGGGAAACATTGATTTTAGCAGAAAAAAAACGGATATCTTTACATCCTGACCCGATTACATGGGTTAACTTAGCTTTGAAAACACTGAAAACTCGTGAAGCTGAGATGAATTATGCCATTGCTATTTTAAGTCGCCAGATTTCCCTACCCCATCAAGACCCAGCCGACAGATTTATTGTAGCCACCGCTATGTACTATGGGTTAACACTGGCTACAGTTGATGCTAATATTATCAGCAATTCAGCGATCGAAACCGTTAGTTAAGCAATAGTCTAGAGTGATATTGCGTGAGGCTAAATTAAGTCAGTCTCACCGTCATCCGTTTTTCTGGTCGCCGTTGGTGTTGATTGGCGACCCCCGTTAGGGAGTCCCTACCAGAGAAACTGATGGTTGACCGGAGACAGTTGGGGTTCCCATCCTCTAAACTAAAAAAGAGTTAGCTTGGTTGAGAAAATTATATTAGACGAAGTGACCCTAGAACAGCGTTTGCTTACCCTAGAGCAAACGGTTTCCCAACTCAAACAAAAAGTCGAGAGTCAGTCTCCTCCTGAGAATTGGCTGACTCAAGTTGTGGGTTCTATTTCTGACGAAACCGCATTTCTGGAAGCCCTTGAACATGGGCGCACTTTTCGCCAAAAGAGCTAGAATGAAGTAAAAAACAGCCAAGTTCTATGCAAAATCCCCACCTACCATTAGTTATCCAGCGAGTTAAAGAAGGTCTGATGAATTATTATCAAGACCAGATAGAAGCGATTATTTTATATGGGTCTCAAGCGCGAGGAGATGCCCAAGAGTATTCGGATATTGACTTTTTGATTATTTTGAAGGTTTTGGAACATCCTTTTCAGGAAATTGATAAAACAACGGAGTTTATCACCCAAATTTGCTTAGATTATGATGTGGTGATATCGTGGCAGTTTATTACTTCAGAAAGGTTCAAAACTCAGGATTCTCCTTTTATTTATAATGTCAAAAAAGAGGGGATTTTTGTATAAACTGCATCCAGGTAGACTTATAAAGAGTGTGGTATAGCTTTTCTCATGTCCATAAGGTACAGACCCTCACCCCAAACCCCTCTCCCAGCCCTTCGACCCTTCGGCTTCGCTCAGGACAGGCTTAGCTCAGGGGGAGAGGGGCTTTGAAAAGTACCTCATCAGTCCGGGAACCGCTATATAGCTTTTCTCATGTCCATAAGGTACAGACCCTCACCCCAAACCCCTCTCCCAGCCCTTCGACTTAGCTCAGGGGGAGAGGGGCTTTGAAAAGTACCTCATCAGCCCGGGAACCGCTATATGCGTCTAAAAGGTCAAGGAAAATGTATGCGATGAAGACTGACGCACCAGCTCAATCCAAAGACGAGAACAATCTCCCCGGTTACCTTTCAGTTAAACAAGCTATATGAAACCCAAGTCTCAAAAATTAATCGCCAAAGCTCAAGAAAGTTATCAAGCGGCTCAGGTTTTAAACGAACAGGGGTTTTATGATTTTGCTGCCTCACGAGCTTACTATGGGATGTTTTACATTGCTGAAGCTTTTCTTTGGGAGCAAGATTTGACGTTCTCAAGTCATGGAGCAGTTATTGCAGCTTTTGGGCGAGATATCGCTAAAAAATGGATTGTTCCTCTGGAATTTCATCGGTTTTTGATTAATGCCCAAAATAAACGAGCAACTGCTGATTATAGCGTTGATGATGACTTGAAAATCACGGATGTTGAGGTTGAAATTTTGTTGGATCACTGTCAGCAATTTATCAGTTTCGCGACCGAAAACTTGTAACCTTAGACAACTTTGCTTTTTCAATTGTGAGCTTTCATGAGCAGGTTGTTGGCGCTCATGATTTTATTAACCGTGCTCAGACCGATACTGATATCCGGCGGGGATATACTCTATTGTCAGAGATTCTCCAATGCTTTACCTCGGCTCCCATTTTACCCTTTGATGTTCAGGCGATCGCTGTTTTCCAGGAGCTACGACAGCAAAAAATTCGAGTCTCTACAATGGATCTGAGAATGGCGGCGATCGCCCTGTCCCGTGATAGGGTTTTGTTAACCCGAAACCTCCAAGATTTCAGGAAAGTTCCGGCATTAAAAATTGAAGATTGGACAGGTGATTAATGCCAGATTAGGTCATCTCCCACTTATTCGCGCATCCTGACCCAAAACCGGGTTTCTGGAACAATGGGTTTGGGCTATTTAACCGGATTAGATGGGACTTCGTAAAGACAGTAAGTCAGAACTCCAGGAATTTCTATAGCAGTCCTAAATCAGTTGTGGAAGACCCTCACCCCCAACCCCTCTCCCAGAACGGGAGAGGGGAGCTAAAAATGTTACAAATCATTTAGGATTGCTATAGTAAACTAAAATTAACGACACCGTGAATCGAACCGAATCACAAGGGAACCATCAAGTATGAGCGAACTACTTTCCAGAATTACCGTTAATCCTAGACAATGTGGCGGTCGCCCCTGTATCCGAGGAATGAGAATCCGAGTATCCGATGTCCTGGACTTGTTTGCCTCCGGTTTAAGTCAGGGAGAAATCCTTGAAGAAATGCCCGATCTGGAAGCTGATGATCTCAAGGCTTGTCTAATCTATGCGGCTCGTAAACTAAACCACCCCCGTTTGAATCTGTTAAGCATTTAAAGATGAGCATGAATCCCCTCTCTAATCTAATCGCTAGTGATACCTGGGTTCCGGCTACCTGGAATGAGTACCTGAGTGCTTTGGATGACCCCGCCCATGCTAAATCTAAAGGCTATTACAGCAATGGGCGAATGAGATTAGAAATGCAAGTCTCCGTAGGCTTTGACCACAGCACAAATCATAGTGTGATTTCCCTGGCTGTTAATCTCTATGGCATTTTGAAAGGCATTCCGTTCACGATTTTAGACAACTGTTCCTTCCGCAAAACTGGCTATGCCGAATTTCAGCCCGATTTAGCGTATTATGTTGGCAACAAAGCAACCGCCATCCCTAGCGGCACGGATATTGTGAATCTGGAAGAGTATCCCGTGCCAGATTTGGTGGTGGAGGTGGCAAAATCATCCCTGCTTGACGATCGCACCGTTAAGCGAGTGCTGTATGAAGATGTCGGGATTGCTGAATATTGGATTGTGAACGTCGAAACTGGGGAAGTATTGGCTTATCAAATGAGCGATCGCGGGAGTCAGCGAATTGATATCTCTGTGATGTTTCCAGGACTAGAGATAGCCACCCTAGACCAAGCCCTGCAACGGAGCCGCAATCAAGACCAGTCACAAGTTGGAGCCTGGTTAATGGCGCAGTTTCAGTCCCCTGGAAATTGACATTTAACATGAGAATATAGCAACCCTAAACTGAGCAACGAAAGTTACTGCGATCGCCCTTAAATGTCTGGCGGTTATTTATTTTTGAATTTTATCGACCAACTCCTCAACACGCTTGATTAAGGGTGAACCTTTTTGGGTAAATTCATTTAGATAATCTAGCATTTCTTTGATGAGTTTGTCTTCATTTTTGATGGTTTCTGCGTTTTGGGCGATCGTGTCGTTCTGTTGATCAATTTTTCCTTTATTTTGGTCAATCGTTTCTTGCTGACCATCAATTATTTTTTGATTTTGTTCAATTTGAGATCTTTGCCTATTGGGGATATTAGTGTGGTATAGGTAATGTCCAACTATCCCAATTAATGAACCGATTACAAAAGCGATAATAATCGGCATCCATTTTTTCAGGGGAGAATCTTCTGGAGTTCTTTGATCACTTCTTCGAGAGGCCGAAAAAGATTTCGGTAAACCCGAAGAAGGCGTAGAAGCAGTTCCAGATTTCGATTTTTCGGGCTTTGAAGATATATTAGTATCACGATTAGAAGAAGAAGATTGACGGCGAAAGTTGTCACTTTTATCATCCTCCCCAGGCAAGTCTATCCAGCTATCATCAGAAATTTGATCCGACAAACCTCGCCAAACTCGCTCTTCTTCAAGGCTGGATTTCGAGACCGTTGAGCCAACTACAACTAACATCCCGTCATGTTTCGGCAAAGCATATTTTTTCAGGTCGCCAATTAGCTCATCTTTTAGGGCGGATAAGTTGCCGATTTTCTCCGAATCAGCCGGGTTATTTTGCACGGACACAACGCCAATATTCTTAGGTTTTAAGAGGTCGAAGTTTACCGTAAATCCTTGAGCATTATTTTCCGAAATAACCGCTGGATCGACTTTCGCCGCTAACTCCCCATTTAATGCTTGAATCGCAAGCGATCGCAATATGGCTTCATCAGAATCTTGACCAACCCAGCCCGCCCACACAACCGAATTACAAATTTTGCGAGTTTGGTTATCGATGCGATTTTGCGATTTCAACGCCGTAACCAACAAAGATAACTGACCATTGGCACGATAAATCACCAGGGCAAAATAATCCCCATCCACCATTTTTAGCATTCGCTTAAAATTCTCCGGCAGATCGGAAATTTTCCTTTGATTTTGATCTAACCAGCAGTAGTCTTTAGAAATCCCACGGCTTTGTACATAAGTATCCATGTTTAATCCTCTTATAGTTTCAACCACTCTATTCCTTGAACAATCTCCGCTTCATCGTTTCTCGGTTCCGCAAAGCGACTCACCGCATTGATCAGCCGCTCATTATTTGACAGCCCCACCTGTTGACCCAAAAAATCGGGAATTATGGTGAATATAGAAGCCCGTCTCCTATCCAGATGTAATTTCAGCAAAAACCGCAATAGATACCGTAAAGGAACTTCCGTATTTTGCGGCTGATAGGGGTCGGTTGGCTGTGGTTTTCGATAGTAAAAAATTGGCTGTTCATCAATTTCTTCAAATCGTGAAAATACTACACTGCCAACGGTTTGTACTGGCGTAATCGCCACCGCCACTTTTGGCAATAAGTTCTCACTGGCAAACTGATTCAGCATTTTCTGATAACCCTCTCTCACCTTTCTAAATAACTCTGGGGGGTTTTTAATGTATTTTTCACATTTGACCGGTGCCAGGATTACCAGACGGGGTGAATCTAAATCCTTGTAGATATTTTTGAACAGATCATTTAATTGGGTTGGCTGATTAAACTTCTCATGGTATTTTCCCTCCCTTTCCATTAAAGGGGGGGTATTAATAGGAATCAACACCGCTACCGAGTCTCGAATCAAGTCTTTCACCTTGTTTTTGTGTTCATCTTCTTCTAACCATCCTCCTGGATAATCTTGGAAATTAATTTCTAAAACTGGAGCAGTTCCGGTTTGTCCAAACTCAAACTTAAATGATCGGGGTTTACTTTTCGTTCCGCTAACCCCATCTTGCACTTTAATACTACTGCTGGATTCCACCATACTTTTAAGTTCTTTGAGTCTTGTATCTAACTCAAATTTACTTTGTCCTACAGCCAGCAGTTGTAAATCCTGACTGACGTTATCAAACTGGTCATACATGGCTGCTAGTAAGCTAGTTTTACCTACACCACCCGGCCCCAGCATGGTGACATTTAGCTTTTGTAGTTCCTGGCGAAATGGATTTTTCCAAACAGATGTCATTGACTATCCTCACAAAGTTACTCTGGTTTTTTTATGGTTCTACAAATTATTTAATGATGCTTCTAAATCATCGATATGACCATAAGCAGACTCTAAAAGTCTTGACCATTTTTGACTGGCATTACTTTGTTTTTGCAGGTTATCAAAATCTTCCCAAATCTGACCCCGCTTGCGGCGCAAAAATCGTTTCCATTCCTTCTTGGCGCTTTTGGCTCGGAGAACGCGATCGGCAAACTCTTCTACTATAGCAAAAGAGGCTTGGCTCGGTTCAGATAAAAATCCCTTCAAAGCATCTTCACAATTGTAAATTGTTTGTTGATACAGTTCGTTTAAGGTATCTAAAATATCTTGAGCCTTCACACCTTCTGTTTTCAATCCTGCGGTTTTATCCGGGGTTAACGGATCCAATTGCAAGCGAATCCGATGCTGAATTAATCCTCGATAAGAGAGATTAAATTCTGAGAGAATCTCAAACCCTTTTTTCAGTTCCGTATAGTCTGGGGGAATTTGACTAGCAACTTCCGCCAAAAACTCTTCCCCACTAACTTTTGCCAGCCCACCTAAATTGCATTTTTCCACTAAAACAGCAGCCACTTTATTTTTGGTGCGTTCAATGGTTTTTTTCAATCCTTTATCCATGTCCAGGAATTTGAGCGATAGATTGGTTCTCATTTCTATCAAATATTCACTGTAAGTGCTGGCGTAAGATTCCAGTCGGTTCCGACGTTTCTCTATTTCTTCAATCGTCGGCATTTCCACTTTCCGACAGGCTTCCAGTACCGTTTCAATTTGAGTTTTTAGGTTTTCATCTTGGTCTTCGCGAGTTTTAATCAGTTCCTTTTGCAAATCGGTCATTTCATTGGTTATATTCTCCCAAAAGTCCTCAAATAAATCCTCATACTCATTGGCTATTTCATCTTCATCGATATCTGGTAAAATTCCCTGGGCTAGTTGCAATTGCTGCTTTAATTCGGTCAGGCTGGCTTGCAAATCGGTGATTTTTTGTTGGGTATAATTCCGGTCTAGTTGCGTGACATTCGATCGCAGATTATCCAGAACCGCCTGAAGCACTTTGTTATTGGCTTCTTCCTGGGAAGAACAGTCAGCAATCACACAATCTAACACCGGCATTTTCACCGTTTCAGAATCAATATCCCGTTTCAGAGAAAGGCAACTTTCCTGATTTTCCCCATTGCTATCCGCATTCAGTACCAATATAGACCGAGAGGGCAAATCGTTTAAGGCTTTATTCGCCAAAGCATATAATTGTGTATCATTCTGCTCGAAGTTTGCCCGGTCTTTGGAAGGTTTGCGAATAAACAGAATAAAATCCACTTCTTGAGCGAGGGCTTCAATCACTAAACTCTCATCTCCTAAGCGGAAATCCCCTAAGCCGGGAACATCTACTAGAGCGATCGCCCCTATTTCATCCAGGGGAAACGGACAAGAGATTTTAACGTGCTTAACCGCCAAACATTGATGGTTAGTTAGTTGATAGTCCCGATTATATTTTGACGCTACATAATCAGAAATCTGTGACTCGTCTTGAACAGTTAAAGAACCCCTCCCCAAGTATTCTTGATATTTCTTAGCATGGATATGATAATCGTCTTTCAAGCGGTTATAAATGTTAATGTCCGTTTGATCCGCCTTAGTGGGTAAAGTGGGAATCTCGCTATGGGCAAACTCTTCAAAAGAACGCGGCACGGGGGTCAATCCGAGTTTCTCGTAGTAGGGAATAATCACCTCTTTTAAAAAAGACTCGCGATCGTGAAATTGAATTTCGGCGGTGGTGGAATTTCTGGGTTGATGAAAAATGGTGCTACGCGCTGCCGTGCAAGCCTTCCCCTGCATTGCCGGAATCACGTCATTTGTCAGCCCACTTAAACTCTGCAACAAGGTGCTTTTGCCTTGTCCCATGCGCCCAATCACCCCAATATTAAGGGTTTGGCGGGAAAATCTGCCCTGGAGTCGGTGCAATGATGCGAGAGAAGAACGGGCAATTTGCTCAAATTGGGCAAAATCCAGATTTCGGAGTTTTTCCTGGGTTGCCGTATTCCCCGACCAATATTCAAGCTGGCGATCGCGTTCTTGTTCGCAACTCTGAATCAAACCATACAGCGATGATAAACCGGTTTCGATGTCTGCCAGCTTTTGGGCCAGAGGTTGACGTTGGGCAATAATACTCTGTATTTCTTGGCTTTTGTTCATGCCAATCTATCTATGATATTCAATGGTAAACTGTCTCGAATACTATAGCACGAAATATCCCCCAAGTCTCCGCAACCGGATTTCTTAATTAAATTTTCATATCCCATGCCCAAATCAGCACCCAAATCTAGCTGAGGGATGGGCGCGAGATGGCTGGGGGTTAAGGCGATCGCCTCCCCAATATCTTAATGGCTATGATTTTACCATTCTAAAAGTTCAATTAATTCGGGGTTACACAACTTGGGAAGTTTTGAGGATTTGATATTGCCAAAGGTTCTGCATTTCACCTTTCATCAACAGCACGCCAGATATCCGATACCAAATCCCCCGTATACTGAGTTTAAATCATCTACTCTAATTCTCCCATTTGTTTTTCTAGGGATTGCCTCACCAACCATAAAACATAGGGCAATTCATCAAGAGATTTGATACCAAGTTCAACATCCCCATTTCCCCATCGCCCCACACCGGATACATCTCGGCAAATTGCCTTGGGGTCATTAATTATAGGGGTGATCTTGTATCGTGTAACCTGATTTCTGAGGGTTAAGTTAATCACCATCAAGCACATCATATTCTAATTTTGGCGCAATCCAAACATCTAGCGCCATTTGAGAGAGTCGTTCTGCTCGTTGGAGAATAGCATTTTCATCCCACTGCTCAATCTGTCCCAACCCTTGATTCAACTTCAAGGGACTTTCTTTAAAGCCTTTTTCCATATCACGCTTCTCAAGAAAGGATTTATCACTATATTTCGAGTTGTATGCAGTCAGGGTTAGATTTCCCAGGGTATGCAAATAAGTTTTGTGAATACGTTGCCAGTCTGGACCCAGTGAATCCTTCCATGCAGGAGAAAGATTTTTATTCTGGGGCATAATATGTTCAATGGTGTATTCATCTACTGCTACTCGTTCTTTGCGATCGTGATTTTCCAACCGTCGCAGCCAGTAATTGTAATGGCGAACATTATAAAGGTCTTTGGTTTGCAGCGATCGCTTAAATTCATCATCATTAGGAAACCGTCGATAAGACGGCAGTACCAGAAAGTGAGCCTGAATGCTTTCGAGATAGCGATCTTTTTTGAGGGCTTTCGTAAAGCTGGCAAAAGTTTTGTTTAATGAATTAGCCTGAATACCACAAATCGCACGGCGAAAAACATAAGATTCCACCAGTCTAACTGCTTGCAAAAAATCTGTTATAGGCAACTCACCTGAAGCATAATCATGATACAGCTCTAAGAGGAATGGGTAAGTTACATCTACCTTTAATTCTCGCAGGTCTTCAAAGGCTAGTTTAAGTTCTGGGTTCTGCTCATAACCCAAAGCCATCGCGCAGTAGTACCGAGCAAAGGTATGAATATCCTTGACCAACGCCTCCACACCCGCTTGAGCAACTTGTGGCTCTCTTGAATAAGTTTTAAACTTTTCATACACGGCACTTTGCTTAGGAATACTACCAGTTTTTACCGTCAAAAAATGGCGAATAAAACTATCGAATTGTTCTCCATAAGCCTCCTGTCCAAACTCCACTTCCATAAGTCGCCAATACTTCTCATAAAGCCTGGTTTGAAGTTCGGGTTCAAGTCCCATCAGAATGTAATTACGGATTAAGTCTGCTTGGGTTAACTCACGACCCGTGGAGTTCATACTCTCAAAAATCAGTTGGGGATTGTCCTGTTCACGGCTCAGGGCAACATCTACCACCAGTAATTTCGCTAATCCTTTACAGATAGTCTCCAGATGGTTTTGAGACTCCTTAATGAGTGACTCAAATAGACTGAAATTTTGTGTAACCCGGATAGAAGAGTCTTTGGGCTGCTGGTCTTGGTCGAGAATGGCAATCAATGAAGATTTATCAGTTTGCGAGAGAATCAGCTTATAGTGTTTTTCTCCATCCTCTTCTGGATTAAGCAAATAATAGTTTCGCAATTTGCGCGGGGAAAACCCTTCCACGGGTTCAGTGTCCCCCAGGGCATTCGCCAGGGCTGCAATTATTAATGTTACTGTGGTTAGGCGTTGCTGTCCGTCAATAACTAGGAGGGGAGACTGACTAGAGACTTGATAAAGTCCTTTTTCAATATAGACAATAGAACCGAAAAAGTGAGAAGTGATTTCATTATTGGAGCCAGTACGCAGGATGTCACTCCACAACTCCCGACATTCTTTTTCTGTCCATGAGTAGGTACGCTGGTAAATCGGGATGGCGAACTGCGGTGACTTCTTAATAAAGGCGAGTAGCTTGGTTTCGGAGGCTTTCATTGGAGTAAGGGTAGATTTACTGGATAGGCTAGAACACAGGGGTGTTATTTCCAATCCCCTTTAAGTTAGCGATCGCACTGCGACTAAATTACTGGTTTAGCCATTTGACAAATAGGAGCGATCGCCTTCTTGTTCGCAACTCGGAATCAAACCATACAGCGATGATAAACCCGTTTCGATGTCTGCCACCTTTTGGGCCAGAGGTTGACGTTGGGCAATAATACTCTGTATTTCTTGGCTTTTGTTCATGCCAATCTATCTATGATATTCAATGGTAAACTGTCTCGAATACTATAGCACGAAATATCCCCCAAGTCTCCGCAACCGGATTTCTTAATTAAATTTTCATATCCCATGCCCAAATCAGCACCCAAATCTAGCTGAGGGATGGGCGCGAGATGGCTGGGGGTTAAGGCGATCGCCTCCCCAATATCTTAATGGCTATGATTTTACCATTCTAAAAGTTAAATTAATTCGCGGCTCCACAACCCGGGAAGTTTTGGGGATTTGATGTTGCCAAAAGTGCTGTGTCTCCCCTTTCATTAACAGCAAACTACCGCTGGTTAAATCAATATTAAATTTCCGGTCTTTGCTGATTTTGTGCTTCCCAGCAAATCGACGGGTTCCCCCTAAGCTGACTGAGGCGATTATCGGATTTTTCCCTAGTTCTGGTTCATCATCGCTATGCCACGACATACTATCTTTTCCATCCCGATACAGATTAATTAGAACACTATTAAAAGTCACTTCCGCTATATCTTCAACCTGGGATTTGATTGATTTAAGTGTCGGGTTCCAGGGTTGTGCATGATGTTCGATCCCTGAATATGTATAGGATTTACCTTCATCTGCATACCAAGCTGTGAGTCTCGGTATGGGTCTGATTTTCCCAAATATTTTAATCTGTTCTTGTCTCCAATTAATGGATTTATACAACTCCCCAAATAAGCGATCGCTTTCTGCCAACTTCAAAAAATTGCCATACAATATGACCAAACCATCAGTATCAATAATCACTTGTTTGTCTAAATCATTCACTGAACCAGGATGGCTGATATCTCGCTGATTATCCCACAGTCTCATTTGCTGATATTACCCCCAAAAATTAATTAGTTAGAAATGCTATTTTCTCATTACCGATATTTGGGCATAAACGCCGCTTTCCGGCTGCCAATTATCAGGATTAAAGCTGAGATTTTGGGTCGAGTGCATCTCGTAATCCATCGCCAATATAGTTGATACTAATCACTGTTAAAAAAATAGCTGCACCAGGGAATATAACCATGTGGGGGGCTGTTTCTATGTAGTTTTGGGCATCATATAACATCCTTCCCCAGGTGGGAATATCCGGGGGAAATCCTAACCCTAGAAAACTTAGGGTTGATTCCGTGATAATTGCTGTTCCTACTGATAGGGTCGCTGCGACAATAATCGGAGTCAGAACATTCGGGAGAATATGAACTAAAATTAAACGGTGAGGTTTAGCCCCGATCGCCTTAGCTGCTATCACAAAATCCATCTCTCTTGTTGACAAAAAACTCGCCCTCACCAACCGCGCTACAGACATCCAATTAAGTCCCCCGACTACTAATACAATTAAGATGAAAATTCCCGCTTCTGAACCGGCGATCGCTCTCATAGGTTCCCGAAATAGGTAAATTACTAATAATAAAATCGGCAGTTGCGGTAAAGCTAAAAATAAATCCGTGCATCGCATTAATACACTATCTAAAATCCCTCCATAAAATCCGGCGATCGCACCTACAGCAGTTCCTAAAGCGATCGCCACTAACATCGCCGCCAAACCCACCGCTAAAGAAATGCGTCCACCCCTCAGAATCCTCGCTAATTGGTCTTGTCCTAAATCATTAGTACCAAAGGGATGATTCCAACTAGGAGGTAACACAGAATTACCAAAATCAATCCGATCCGCTGGTGTCGTATAAATCATCGGACCCAACACAATAGACACTATAATCAGTAGCAACACACAGCTACCAATTACCGCCATTTTATCCCGACGAAATCTCACCCATATATCTAACAATACACTGCGGGTTTTCAACACATCATTATTCATATCACCTTTGATTTTTGTTTGATTTTGGGCCCATTCATTGATTAATCTTGATTTGATCTTATCAAGTTGATGTTTTCGTCAATTAAAAAAAAATTGTTCATCCAGATCATGGCTGAGGGTTGACAAGTGCCGGGAGCTAATGATAGTATATTGACATATTTGTTACATAATGGAGTATTTGCATAAATAAAAATTTTGCAACTATTCCCATTATCTAAAATGATATCACAAGTCAAGCCAAAAAGCCACCAACCCCCACCAAAAAAAATTTTACAATTCTTAACACAACTTAACATAACTTAACAATCATCCGGGACTATTTATACTGAACTCGAGGGTCTAAAAATCCATAGAGTATATCAGCAATGAGGTTAAAAAACACGACCAAAACCGCATAAACAAAGGTAATACCCATGACGACTGGGGTATCACTACGATAAATAGAATTGACCAAAAGCGCGCCAATTCCGGGGACTCTAAACACCTGTTCTGTAACCAATGCGCCGGTAAAAATTTCCGGGATATTTAAGGCCATTAAAGTGATAACAGGAATTAAAGCATTGCGTAAGATATGAAAGTTAATCACCTGAAAATCAGGTAATCCTTTAGCGTGTGCGGTGCGGACATAATCGCGGTTTAACTCCTCCAAGATAGCCGACCTAATAAATCGCATTAACACGGCTGACTGAAATAATGCCAATACAGAAATTGGCATGATTGACTGTTGAATCTGTTGCCATAATGTAGATAAATTAGTGACCTGTAGGTTACTATTATATATAAACGGAAACCAGTTGAGATTCACACTAAAGATGATAATAAATAACAGACCGGTAAAAAAGGGGGGTAGTGAGAATCCCAAAAAAGCGAAGGTAGTAGCTACTTGGTCAAATAGTGAATAGCGCTTGATGGCGGAAATGATACCCAAGGGAAAAGCGATAATGACTGCCAAAATATACGCAGAACCAGCTATCCAGATGGTGGTTGGTAGTCGTTGGCTAATTAATTCACTGACAGGAACTAGGCTGGTAAAAGAGTAGCCCATATCCCCTTGTAAAAATGACCAAGCCCACTTAAAATACCGAATCAGTATCGGTTGATCTAAACCAAGCGATCGCCTAATATTTTCGCGAACTTCCGCCGTAATAGAAGGGTTAGAGGCGAACTCTCCCATAGGGTCGCCGGGGGCTAATGCCAAGACTAGAAATAATACAACACTGATAGCTATCAAAGTAGGGATAGCAGTTAATAGGCGATTAATAATATATCTAGTCATCGGTTAAGGGTTTGATGATGAATCAGATAGATTGAGTGATATCGACAAGGTAAGCCTGGGGTGAGGTTTACCTTGTCTGAGGGATATTTTTCCCAACTTAGTCAATCAGAATATCCTCAGAGGATTGCTCTTCCCGGTGTTGCCAGTTGATATTGGGAATGTGTTCAAAAGCCTGTTTAAGGGAGTCTTCCCACATTTTCCTAATTTTGGCTAGGTAGGGGTCTCCGAGACGCAGACGCAGCCAGTTATCAATTACAAAAGTATCTCGTTCATACATAGCCAGATTGATAGGGGGACCCACAGAGATATTAGACTTCATGGTAGAGTCAATAGACAAAAGGGCGCATTTAGCCGCCGCCTCTAATTGGGTATTAAAACTGAGGGTACGATCTAAAATGGGTTTACCATATTTGGTCTCTCCAATTTGTAGGAAGGGGGTGTCCTTGGTGGCATGGATGAAGTTACCTTGATTATAGATCAGGAATAGGGCGGGGTCTTGACCTTTAATCTGACCAGCTAACAGTAAGGTGCAACTAGCATCAATGCTATGCTTTTTGAGCCAGGCTTCATCAAATTCTTGCATTCGCCGCAGTTGACCACCCACATAACGAGCCACATCATACATGGATTCGAGGTTATGGAGATTTTGATTGTCGTGAAATTTGAGGTCTTTCTCCAGGGTGCTGATAATTCCCTGGGTGATAGATAGATTTCCGGCGGTAGAGAGTAAAATCACCCTTTCCCCAGGATTAGAAAAATCAAATAGTTTGCGATAGGTAGAAATGTAATCAACTCCCGCGTTGGTGCGGGAGTCGGCGGCCATTACAAAGCCGGAGGAGGTAATTATACCGAGACAGTAGGTCATAAGGGGAGGAAGTGATAACGGCATATTGACATTCCCCGCGCTTCATGGAGACGGGGATGATTAGGATTGGTAGGGTGCGTCAGATTGAGAAAAATAACCGGAAAACCGGAAAAATCAACAACTGACGCACCTTACAGACAGACCCAGTTGGCTGAGATTTCATTGCTGGCCACCCCTATAGGGTGGGGCTTTAAACTCAAAATTATTGGTCACTTCTGACGATACCTCACTATCGAACTTAGAAACAATGCAGCGTATTGTGGCTGACTACTCCCTGGGACGGATATGGGGAGGGGGCTAAAATTATCTGATCTTGAGCCGATTTTGTTTTCCATGATGCAATTGCCGGATTGATTACGGGCTACCCTCAAAACAATTGATTTGGCAAATTAGAAAAATTCAATCGAAAAAAGGATGGTCATTTGGTCTCATAAATGTTAACATTCGTAACATAACGTTGAGTAATGTAAACGCCTTGGCGTTGATAAAGGCTGGGCGGCTCTAGTTCCTGGCTGCTACATCGGAGAAAAGCGTGATTGCCCGTCGCTTTTATTTCCAGTTCAAGTTATGGGCTTAATTTGTCAGAGCTATCGGGGAGATGCCATGAAAACTGCTAAAACCTCGGACACAGATTCGGTGCGGGCCTACCTGCGAGAAATTGGTCGTGTTCCTCTGCTGACCCATGAACAAGAAATTGTCTATGGTAAACAGGTACAACAGGCAACTTTATTGCAGGAAAAACGCAATGAGTTGGCTAAACAATTAGGCTATGAACCTACTGAGGCTCAATGGGCCGAATTAGTTAACTTGTCTGTGGCACAATTGCAACATATCTTGCATCAGGGTCAATTAGCCAAGCGTAAGATGGTAGAAGCTAATCTGCGTCTGGTGGTCTCTGTGGCCAAAAAGTATATCAAGCGCAATGTGGATCTGCTCGATCTCATTCAGGAAGGTACTATCGGGATGCAGCGCGGAGTCGAAAAGTTCGATCCTACTAAGGGTTATCGGTTCTCTACCTATGCCTATTGGTGGATTCGACAAGCAATTACCCGCGCGATCGCTGAAAAAGGCCGTACTATTCGCTTGCCCATTCATATCACAGAAAAACTTAATAAAATCAAAAAGGCACAGCGTCAACTTGCACAACAGTTAGGCCGAGCAGCTACTATGAATGAATTGGCTGCTGAGTTGGATCTCACCCCTAAGCAGATTCGTGAGTATCTGGAAAAATCACGTCTTCCTTTATCTCTGGATCTGCGGGTTGGTGATAATCAGGATACGGAATTGGTTGACCTGTTGGAAGATACCAGCAATTCCCCTGAGCAGTTTGCTCTTAATTCTTCTTTGCGATCGGATTTAGAATCTTTGATGACTGATCTTACTGACCAGCAACGACAGGTTTTAGCTCTGCGCTTTGGTTTGGATGATGGACAGACTTTAACTCTCGCTAAAATTGGCGATCGCCTTAATATCAGTCGTGAACGAGTCCGACAGATTGAACGGGAGGCTTTGACTAAACTTCGTAAGCGTAAGCAGGATGTTAATGATTACCTAGCTAGTTAATAATCTACTTCTTTTGATTCTACTCTGGGGAAATCAACCATTTCCCCAGTTGTTTTCACTATCACTCCATCTCTCATGTCTCAACTATTATCTGCTTTTCCCCATAAGTCTATTGGTGTTGCTGTGATCTGGAACGATGACGGACAGATTTTGATTGATAAACGTCTTCCTCAAGGTGCTATAGGCGGACTTTGGGAGTTTCCTGGTGGTAAAATTGAACCCGGTGAAACTATCCAAGATTGTATCCGACGCGAAATTTATGAGGAAATTGGTATTGCGATCGCTGTCCAAGACCATCTGATCACTGTTGAACATTCCTATAGCGATTTTCGGATTACACTTGAGGTCTATAACTGCACTCATCTCTACGGAGTACCTCAAACACTAGAATGCCAAGAAATTCGCTGGGTCACTTTGGCAGAAATTGATCAGTTTTCCTTTCCTCAAGCTAATCAGAAGATTATTACCGCTCTCCGACAGCTACATTGTTAAGTTTTGTAACGGAAAATTAAGAAATGTTAAAATTTTTGCTTTTTTTGGGGGAGGGGTAGCTTTTTGGCACGGGTTGCGGTACTATTTTTATATAATGGGATGGTTGCACTTTTTTTATTTTTGCCAATATTCAATTATTCAGTGTATTGTCAATATTATACCGCCAATCCCCGCCCCTGTCAACCCCCCAATCGGGAATTTTCGGGTTAAAATTGAACAAAAAATCAACAATTCCACTTAAAAGCTAGGGTAAGTTTCATAGACAGGTAGGGTAAAGTGAAAACAGCTACCGCCGGTGGAAGAGGTGGAACTGACCCAAATCTGACCATAGTGAGCATGGATAATTCTCTGACAGAGAGATAAACCAATACCATAACCATCCTGGGACTCATCGCGTTCGAGACGGAAGTGATCCTGAAAAATGCGATCGCGATTTTCTTCAGGGATACCAGGGCCACTGTCACAAATACTGACCTGTATTTTTTGGGTAGTGCGATGCAAGACAGACACCCAAATAGTTCCGCCCTCTGGGGTATATTTAATCGCATTATCCAACAAATTCACAATAACTTGACGAATCCGTTCGCGATCGGCATAGACAGAAGGGGTATCAGTAGGTAAATCAGTTTTGAGTTCCAGAGATTTGGCCTGTAACTGATCATGAAACTCTGGTAGTATCTCGTGAAAAAATGCCAACAGTGACAATGGCAAAGGTTGCAGTTGTAACCGAGAACTCTGACCCGTTGCAGCCCTTAATATATTAGTAATCATCCTATCGATCTGACGGATATGAGTACGAGCTTGTTGGATTAAGCGAGATTTGAGAGCCGGTGTAAATTTCTTAGAGTTAGCCACACCCGCCATTTGGCTATTTTCCAAAGTTTCCAAAGCCAGAGAGGCGGCGGTCAAAGGACTACGGAGGTCGTGAGCCAAAATTTCAATAATGCGATCCTTAAAACTTACCTGTTGTTGCAATTGTTCTTTTTCTTGCTTGAGGCGGAACACCTCATCACTAAGTCGGATCAGTTCAGCAATATAGTTCAGGTCAGCAACAGAGCGATAATTTTTAACTGAACCGTTCACCTCAAATGGCTGCTGACTTCGATAGTCTTCAAGAGATTGCTGCCACCGTAGCCAAAATTCATTAAGCTGCTTAACAATATCAGTACCCGCTAGAATATGTCGGGGTGAGGGGTGAATTTTGACCAAAGCCGGGGTCGCAACTAACTTAAAGTGTTCGGCTAGATAGGGTTGCTCTCCCACATCAATAATTTGCAAATCAAATCTGTCCTCAGATTTAAGGACTTCGAGATATTCACATATTTGTTGGACTTGCTCTCTGGAGCTAGGGCGACCATCGACAAACAGCAAAAGCTGTAAGCATTCTTCAGAGTTGGTCTTGCTATGGGTAGTTCCGACTTCCATGAATGACTTTCAAGGGGGACAAAAGACCTGATCAATTCGACACTGCTGCTGCAATATGAAGAGCTAGGGGATGGTACTAGCGCTTACTTGTTGACTCAATTTAATATCTGCTTTAGATTCTAGCCTGTGATTTGACATCATGGCTAATCAAGCTGACCCCTACCTGCCCTAAATATGAGATATTAATCATTTGAGCTAATTAAGATGGAGTGGTTATCTTGGTCAACTGGCATAAAAACCCGTCCCTGAAACTGTTGCTAGGTAGTGCGATCGCCTTTTTTGGCATCTGTATGGTTTTGTTGCTGCACCGCTACTTCACCTTTTATGCTTCCTACGACCAGGGCATTTTTAACCAAGTCTTCTGGAATGGTATCCACGGGCGTTTTTTTCAGAGTTCCCTATCTTCGGCCCTGTCTACTAATGTTGTCCACCAAGGCCAGTTCCCCAACGTTTCCTATCACCGCCTCGGACAACACTTTACCCCCGCTTTACTGCTATGGCTACCCCTGTACGCAATCTTTCCCTCTCCTGTCACCCTCAGCGTGTTACAGGTAACTTTGGTCACCGCTGCGGGTTTAGTTCTTTACCTCCTAGCCAGACAATATTTAGAACCGCCTCTATCTGCCTTAATTGTAGTTAGTTTTTATGGCGCTAATGCCGTTATCGGTCCTACTTTAGCTAATTTTCACGATGTCAGCCAAATTCCTTTATTTGTGTTTACTCTTCTCTTGGCTATGGAGAAGGGTTGGTGGTGGTTATTCTGGATATTGTCCGTTTTAATTTTAGGCGTGCGAGAAGATGCGGGCGTGGTTTTATTTGGGGTGGGAGTTTATATGATTCTCAGCCACAGATTCCCCCGCCGTGGCTTGATTGTCTGTGTTCTCAGTTTCGGTTATATGCTGGTTTTAACTAATCTGATTATGCCCTTGTTTTCGGCGGACATCTCCCAGCGGTTCATGATGGAACGGTTTGGTCAATACGCCGAGGGAGATGAAGCCTCCACTTTACAAATTATTTGGGGAATGGTTAGTAATCCCTTGCGGTTTATTCAGCAGTTATTTACTCCCTTTAGTCGTACTGTTACATATCTTTTGGGTCAATGGTTGCCTTTGGCTTTCATTCCCGCGATCGCTCCCGGTTCTTGGATGATTGCAGGCTTTCCTTTATTAAAGTTATTTTCCGCTCAGGGTATGTCCGTCTTAGCCATTACAATTCGTTACGCTATGACCGTAGTTCCCGGATTATTTTATGGTAGTATTTTGTGGTGGTCTAAACAACAAGAAAAATCCCCCGAAGCTGAGTTGCCTTCTCCCAAATTCCGACGTTTTTGGGTCGCTTGTATCTGTCTGTCTTTGATATTTACGGTAACTTCTAATCCCAATCGAACTCTGTATTTTTTAATCCCTGATTCCATTCAACCTTGGGTTTATGTTTCTTTGGCTGAACAATGGCCAAGGTCTCAAAATATGCGATCGCTTTTAGCCCAAATTCCCCCAGATGCTAGTGTGGCGGGGACTACTTATTTAATTCCTCATCTGTCCAGTCGCCGCGAGGTTTTACGCTTCCCTCTGTATCAATTAATCAATGATCAGGATCAGTTGGTGGCTATGGATTATATTATTGCTGATTTGTGGCAACTTCAACGCTATCAGGTCGCTTTTAGTGGCGATCGTGATGCTTTACGTGCGATCGTCGAAACTACCGATCGCTTGACTTCTACTCAAGAATATGGTATTTTGCATTTCCATAATGGCTTGCTTTTAATGCGCCGAGGTGTCACTTCTAATCCTGATGCTATCGAAGCCTGGGGGGAATTTCGACAAGAGGTTATAATTTCGACAAGAGGTTATAAAGAAACTGGGTCTAAAACCCCGTCCTTCTAGGACGGCTTTAATTGTAAATTTTTGTGGCAATATCGAATATTTTGTGCTGATGGCGTTAGCATAAGATAGGAGGTAAAGCCATGCTAGTTTTTGAGTTCAAAACCTACGGAAAACCAAGTCAGTTCATTGCAGTAGCTGAGGCAATTCGTACAGCACAGTTTTTTCGCAATAGCTGTTGGCGCTATTGGATGGATAATCCTCAAAAGAATAAGTACGATTTGAACAAATACTGTGCGGTGCTGGCAGCAACTTTTCCA
>NZ_JARPLU010000060.1:0-26538 GCF_032349615.1 Limnospira sp. PMC 1279.21
CAGCCATTGGAGCGGAGGTTTGATCGCCATGCTCTTGGGCAAAAGCCTTGAATTTCTGCCAGTCGGTAATTTTGTGGTTATTGCCAGGTGGGTGATTAGGTTTAGGGAGGAAGTCTCCGGTCTGTGCTTTTCTTTGCAGCCAGAGATTAATGGTGTTCCGGCTGACATGGAAAACTTGACTGGCTTCTGTTTTGGGCATACCGTCTAGTTCAATTGCATCAATAACTTTTTGTCTGAGGTCGTAACTATAGGGGGCTGGCATTTTGGGTCTTCTTAGTCATCTCGTCCTCTCCATTATACGTCCTAACTTTCCTGTCTTGTGCTATAGATGTGTTATTGGGAAAAAGCCCCGCTGATTTGTTGGTCAAGCGGGGCTTTTTACTGTTGAAAGTTTGAATGTAGAATAGAAATAGTCCGGTCGCTGACCCGATGCTAGGGAACTCTACCATCGCAGCCAGGTAAAGCTCTGTAAAGAGTTTGGCGTTATTCACGGGATCTTCATATTTTCCCATTAGGCTTGATGTTGTAGCCCAAACCCTGCATCCCCCTGGAGGTAGAAATTATGCCATCAGTGTATCTAGCACTACTTATATTAACATTTGGCTCTCTTTTGGTGTATATGCAAACATCCGAAGATATTCCCTTTGTTTTGGCAGGATTAACCGGAATTGTTTGTTTTATATGGGGTTTCGCCTTTGCACACTGGAGCCTACAAATCTTAATTGTTTTGGGTCTATTAAAACTATATAAACTCCACATTCCTGATAGTCTCACTTCCCGGTAATGGACAAAATACCCCTGAACTATCAGGGGTATTTTTACTTTTAAGGTACTCGGTCAAGACTGACATTAAGTAAACCATACCTTTCCCAGCCTTGAGCATCAAAATGCCACCATTCAGTCATTAAGGGTTCAAAGCCATATTGTTTCATTTTCAACTCTAATAAGTTGCTATTGCGACGGACTTGGGGTTCATTGCCTGTGTAATCTCTCCAGGCTTTCTCGGTAAAATCATCGTAATCTGTAGGCATTTCCAGAGGTTGACCAGTTCTCAAATCTACTAGAGTCAAATCAACCGCCGCGCCGCGATTGTGACGGGAACCCCGCGCCGGATTACCTACATAACGGGAATCTGGGAGAATTTGCCACATTTGCCAAGTCACAGACCAAGGGCGATAACAATCATAAACCATTAACCCTAATCCCATGGTTTCTAGGTCTTTTTGTACATCGGAAAGTCTCTGGGCGAAGGGACGACGGAGTAGGCATCGAGACACAGGGTAAAGGGTTCGGTTGACAAAATTATTGGGGGTTGCATAGCGAATATCTAAGCGAATATTGCGATTGACAGATTGAATATCTACCAGTCGATTAGCTGCTGAAACTTGGCTATAATCTGTAATGAGGTTAGGGGGAGGTGTTTGAGCGATTAAAGGCAGGCTGTAAGCTGGTTCTGCCCACAAGTTACATGACCAAAATACCAGAACAAATGTAATGATAACTAACGCAGTTTTTCTTAGCATATTACCTCTTTATTGTCAAGATTTTTGGCAGTTCAATTTAGATAAATTTCATCGGCAGGGAATTATTAACTAAGTATTGACTATTGATACTGAGAGTAAATTCCCTGAGCCAGAGGATTTAGATGCTTAATCTTTGATAGATGTCATCTAAATGTTTAAGGTGATGTTCAGCCTGAAAACAGGATTCAATTTCATCTGGGGATAGGTAAGACTGGATAGCAGAGTCTTGGGTAATTAATTGATGAAAATCCCCGTCGGGAGTATTCCAAGCCTGATGAGCGCAGGATTGAACAATGCGATAAGCGTCCTCCCGACTCATGCCTTTTTCCACTAGGGTAAGTAAGACGCGCTGGCTGAAGACTACGCCACCATAGAGGTTCATATTCCGCTTCATGTTGTCAGGATAAACCAGAAGATTTTTCACCAAATCTGTGATTTCTACTAACATGAAATGGGTAATAATGGAAGCATCGGGTAAAATCATGCGTTCGACAGAACTATGGGAAATATCCCGTTCATGCCATAGGGCTACATTTTCTAAGGCGGCGATCGCATGACCACGCACAATGCGGGCTAGTCCGGTGAGGCGTTCGCTACGGATAGGGTTGCGTTTGTGAGGCATAGCAGATGAGCCTTTTTGACCCCGTGCGAAAAATTCCTCTACTTCTAAAACGTCTGTACGTTGCAGATTGCGGATTTCTACGGCAAATCTCTCAATGGAAGCAGCCAGCAAGGCGAGGGTTTGCACATATTCAGCATGAATATCTCGGGAAATTACCTGAGTTGAGGCGGTGTCGGGTTGCAGTCCCAGTTTTTGACAGGCGATCGCCTCTACCCTCGGATCAACATTAGCATAGGTTCCCACCGCCCCGGAAATCTTACCTACAGCGATTTGTTGTCGCAGACGTACCAGACGTTCCCGGTTGCGACAGACTTCGGCTAACCATCCGGCTAGTTTAAAGCCAAAGGTGATGGGTTCGGCGTGAATACCATGCGATCGACCAATCATCACGGTATTTCGATGCTGTTGCGCCTGATAGCGAATGGCTTGGGCTAGGGTCTCTACCTGTTCGAGAAGTAAATCCGTACTAGCTACCAGTTGCAAAGCTAGGGCTGTGTCTAAAACGTCGGAACTGGTTAACCCTAGGTGAATGTAGCGTCCAGCATCCCCAACATATTCGTTAACATTGGTAAGAAAGGCAATCACATCATGGCGCACTTGGGCTTCAATTTCTAGGACGCGCGCTAGGTCAAAATTGGCTTTGGCTTGAATTTCCTCCACGGCTGACTCTGGAATATAGCCGAGTTCGGCTTGGGCTTCACAGGCGGCAATTTCCACCTGTAGCCACGTTTTTAGCTTATAGTTGTCTGTCCACAGCGAACCCATTTCGGGTAAGGTATAGCGTTCAATCATTGGGATTGTCAGAACTCTGTTGATTTTTAAGGCTAGTGTCTAAAATTCTCTACTGGCTAGGGTTTAGCAGGTTTTGGCTTAATCGGGAAGTTTGAACACCCGACGATCGCAAAATCACAGCTCCTCGACCAATATTTCATTTTGACATACCACCGTGCCTAAGATTACTAGATTCCCGGTCTGTCAACACCGATCAATCTGGGGATGTATCATGGGTGCATTTGGGAGACCCCCAGATCACCAGCCAGCCCACCCCCAGGACCACTAATCAGCTATGCCTTTTGAGATATTCCTTTCAGCCTGTTGTCAGCTTAGGGGCTTAACATAAAATTAGCAAGCGCTATAATATCAGAGTTTTGTCTTGTCCTGACTCTCTTGAGGTGCTATCGGCTATATGATGAAAGGCAAATTTTATAGGTTTCATCGAGTAATTAAATGTTTTGCGATCGGTTTATTAGCCGTGGGGATGTTCGCCCCTTGGGGAACTGCAGCGATCGCACAATTGCCACCCCTTCCCACATTTCAGGATATCACGAGAGTCAGTAACCCTCGGATTCGAGCTAGAGCCTGTGCTAACTTATTTTGTGCCCCGGTTAGACTCGATAATCGCAGCATCCTTGAAGTCACTTCTCAACCGACTATCTCCCCAGATCATCCTCAAGATTTTGACGTTCAGCAGAGAGTTCAACGCATTGAAAAAATTTTGATGTCCATTGTGGCGGCGGTAGAAAATCCCGACACCCTCCGAATTGAAGTGGGTATCCGCAATGATGAAACTGTCGTGTATGCTCCTGAACAACCGCAAATACAGGATCAGGTGATCATCACAATTACTGATTTTGACTCCCTTCATCAAGGACAATCTAAAAAAGCGATCGCTAAACAGTGGCGAGATACCATCTATCAAGAATTGTACCGTTCCATCTCAGAACGCCGCGCCTTTCAACAGTATTTCTGGAATCGCAAACTTCCCTTTACCCTCCTATTTTTGGGGATAATCATCCTGAGTAGCTGGATATTATGGCAAGTCCAGAAAATCATTGACCGAGAAAATCAACGCATCCAAAATTTATCTCAAACCGCCACAGATATTATTGAAGCTGACCCCAACTCTGACCCTAAAATCATACCTAAATCCCGGTTTAAATTTGGATTTAATCAGATTTGGAGTCGTTTACCCAATCTTTCTCCTAATCAAAAAAAGCAAGTTATTCAATTCCTCCGGCAGGTAACTCAGTGGGGACAAATTTTTATTTGGTTAGGGGGATTAGCCTATCTTTTATATTACTATCCAGCCACCCGCGCCATAGGTGTAGCCCTAGGGGGAGTTCCCCTCTCTTTATTGGTTTATTATCTCATTGTCATTGCCTCCATTAAAATCAGCCATTTGTCTATTGAATATTCCTTGCAAGAATGGGTTAACCAATCTCTGTTTAAATATCCCAATTCGCAGCAAAGATTTCTGTCACGACAAATCACATATATGGCAGCCCTGAAAGGTTTGGCATCATTTACCAGTTACTTTGTTGGCATTTTGTTGACCCTTAATACCATTCTCAGTTCAGTTTTTAATATTCAGATGAATGAAATATTAACCGGGGTCGGTGTCATTGGTTTTGCCTTAACTTACATCTTTCAGAGTACCATTAAAGATGTCTTAAATGGCTGTTTAATTTTGTGGAGTGACCAATATGCCGTCGGTGATGTAATTGCCGTAGAAGATAAAAGTGGTTTGGTCGAGTATATAAATCTTTATATCACCCAAATTCGCAATCTTGATGGCAATTTAATCACCATTCCTAATGGCAGTATTTCCATTGTAGAAAATATGACCAAAAATTGGTCGCGAGTTAATTTTACTATTGAGGTAGCCTATGATTCCGATATCCGCAAAGCCATGGAGGTTATGAAACAAGTCGGAGAAGAAATGCTACAGGAACCCCATTGGCGGAATTTGATTTTAGAATTACCCCAAGTTTTGGGGGTTGATGCCGTGAGTCATCGGGGAATATTGGTCCGCATTTGGATTACTACTCAACCTGTGAAACAGTGGGAAGTCGGTCGAGAGTTTCGGTGTCGGGTCAAAGAAGCCTTCGACCGTGAAGGGATTAAAATTGGCATTCCTCAGCAAACTTTGTGGCATCAAGGCTATCATCATTTATTAGACCAAAATGGTAATCATGGCGGTGAGTTTTCCTCTTCTGTCAATTGACACTGACCTTATGACCCCCAATTCTCCTACTGAAGTAAGATGCAGGAGGCTAGATTAGAACTAACAGTTCCCAAACAGCCTGTTATTTATATGGGGTAGGAAATGCTCGGCGTGGTAGCTGTAGCGTGAATCCGTTAAACTACTGATACTGACCTGGGGATGGGGTACTGAGAACCCCCTAGTAGAGGAAAATTGATAACTAATGAGGTGGACTTGAGATTATTGTGTTAACTGAACTGAAACCGAAAATTTCTGAATTAGAAAATCTGGCGCGTGCCATTAGCTACGAACATCAGCGGTGTCTAGGAAGTCCCCAGACGGCGTTAGTTCCGGCTTACCATGCGGGAGTTTTATTGCTACAAGCACAAACCAAATTGACCTCGACTGACTGGGAAGGTTGGCTAGAGTCGATTGATATTTCTGCCCAAAGTGCTGACACTTATATGCAGATTGCTCGCACTTGGCCAGGATTTCTGGGGGTGGAAATAGGCATCGAGGCGGCTTGTATTGGGGAATATGCACCACAACCCAAACCTTTGGAATCAGAAGCCCAGAAGGAAGTAGAACCCCCCATAGAGGAAGTAGAACCCCCCATAGAGGAGGTCAAGGACTATGATACCCCTATTGATGTAGAATTTACCCCGGTTCCCCCAGAGGAGGAAATACCGCCCAAGACGGAATTGATTAGCTTTGTAATTGAGGGTGCTGTAGTTCCGAAGGCGCGTCCCCGGGTTACCAGTAATGGGACTTATTTACCTCCTCGATATCGGGAGTGGCGGAACCGGGCGGAAGTTGAATTGTATCGCCAGATATCAGAACGGAATTTAACAAATAAATTTCCCCTCAGACGGGCGGCGGTGACTATCCGTTTGTTTGGTAATCATCGGACCAATTCTGATATTGATAATTTGGCTGGTGCTTGTTTAGATGCTTTGACGTTGCAAGGGGCGGGGGTTTTGATGGATGACCGCTTGAGTTGTTTACCTAAACTGAGGGTAGAGTTTTTTCCAGATATCCCTAAAACTGGAGTATGGATAGACATTGAACCTCTTAGTTATTAACAGTTAATTAGCGGTTAATTATATAGATAACTTTTGACTAATTTAAATGCAGTTTAACCGCTATTTTAGCATCTTGTACTACGTCAATATATAACCTTTCTATATGGGTGATATTCTCATCTAAAGTATATTTTTCTAGGACTCTATTTCGGGCTTTTTTACCTAAAACAGTTGCCATTTCAGGGTGGTCTCTAAACACAGGTAATAAGGTTTGTAGTTGACTGCTAACGCCTTGGGTTTTTAAGACGACACCCGCGCCATTTTCTAAGACTTCACCATCAGCACCAGCATCGGTGGCTATGCAGGCGACACCACAGGCCATAGCTTCCAGTAGAGATAAGGATAGTCCTTCGACTAAGGAGGGTAAAATAAACACATCGGAGCCGCGTAAAATTTCGATGCGCTTATCTTCATCGCCGATAAAACCTGCCCAAATTATGCCGTCTTCTAAGCCATACAAGCCTTGCAGATAAGGGGCTAAGGGTCCATCTCCTACTAATAATAGGCGGCAGTTTTCACCCATGCGGGCTTTTTTCCAGCCTTTTAACATGGCTTCGACATTTTTTTCGGTGGCGATGCGTCCTTGATAGACGAAAATCCGATCGCTTTGAAGTTGAGATTTGAGGCGAGAGGTTCCGGGAGAATATTTTTGGACATCCACGCCATTAGGAATAATGGCTACTTTGTGTTCAGCGACTCCGAGTTTAACCAGTAAATCTTTCTGAATTTGAGAAAAGACAATTACCCGGTGATAATTAGCCAGGAAGGGAGCATAAATCTGGTACATCAGATGCTGAGTCCCAGAAGTCAGGTTGCGGAGTTTGCGATCGAAAGGGGGGTGAAAGGTGGCTACTAAGGGTAAGTTTAATTCTTCGCAAATTTCTGGGAGGAGGAAATCAAGGGGAGACAGGGTTAAGGAGGCATGAACCAGATCAGGCTTTAATGCTTGCAGAGACCGCATCAGTACCTTACTAGATTTGAGGGTAGGGATGGTGTAGATCTGAGACTTATAGAGACAGGGAAGTGGCACTTCTTTGGTTCTCTGAGTGTCACCGAGAGAATCGCTACTAAACTGGAAATCTTGGGCTGTAATTTTCCAGTGTCCATTTTCTGGGGGCCACTGTTCTCGACGTTCGGGGTGGGTGGTTTCTTGGGCAAAATGGATAAAGCTAACCTGATATCCCCGGTCAAGCAGCATATTGGTTACTTCCCGAGAGTAGGTAACGTTACCGCAAAATGGTGATTTTTTTCCAAGCCAAGCAATGTGCATTCAGATATGTTTGTATAAGGGTGATGGTCTTTTCGGATGACTTTATCATGGAGTTATAACCGTTGGCATCCTTACTCGGGAAAATCGCAGATCAAAATTTACCGAGTCCTCCCCAAATCATGCCGGAAAATATGCCCCAGGCTGAACCAATCCCTGCGGAAACGATAATGGCTCCTAACAATAGGGGGATGCTGTTGTCTGGGGGGCTGGTTTGCAGCAATTGAGGAAATAGGGTAGATGCGATCGCTCCTAAAAAAGCGCCGGTAATAACTCCCAGGAAATTACCCCAAACCATACCCACCCACGCTCCCCGTCGTCCGGCTAGTCGTATAGCAGTGGGGAGGGGTGGTGCGCCGCCAATGGTGCCAAAGGTAGCACCAGATAGAATCCCCCCCAACGCACCCAATCCGGCGGCGACAATGGCTGTGACACAAATGCGAGAGATGATCTCTGGGGTGGAGTTACCAGGCTGGTCTAATTCCATGGCGAGGACGGCGATCGCTCCTAAAAGACTACCGATGGCTGTACCCAAAAAGGCTCCCCATATAGCACCTAGAATCATGCCATTTTTACCGTGTACACGGCCCTTGGGAACCGATAGAGGGGGTTTAAAGAGGTTCCAGATGGTACCCCACACCATACCCATAAACGCGCCCCACATAATCGCCTGACCAATGAGGGCATCTTGTTCTAAAGCGCCGAAAACGACTCCAGCTATGGCGGCGGCGATGAAGGTTCCACATAGACCACCAATGATGACGGGGATTTTGCTAGGTCCGGTAATGGGTTCGGGTATGAATAACCCGGCGGTGGCACCGAAAAAACAGCCCCAAATGCTACCGACGATCATGGCTCCGAGTATGCCGCTGGTGGGTCCAAAGAGGGCGAAAATTATGGCGACGATCGCTGATAAACAGGTAACTCCCCAAACACCCCCAACTATTGCGCCTTCGGTAATATGCCAAATTGCTAACCATGTGCGCGGTGATCTGATAATGGCGGGAGGTTGGGGACGTTTGAGGACCCGTCTGGGGCTTTTGGTGGTGGGGGTGATGACTCGCGATGGTTGTTGGGGACGGGTAACTCTAGGGTTGAGGGTGAGACGATGGCGCTTTTTGATTTTTAGTGGTTCTAGGTGTTGACCGGAACGCACAGCCTCTCGGGACGGAAAGGGATCGCGTCCTCCTAGTTGGCGGGTGCGATCGCACCAAGGACAGGATTTGAGATGGTTACTGTATCGGTGTTGTCGATTCTTAGTACAGGTGGTTAGGTCGGATTCTGCTTGCTTGAGCGCCTGTGTCCAAGCTATGGCTGGGGGGCGTTTTTCGGGGTAGTTGTGGCCGTCTTCAAAACAGCGGATAAATAGTTCCTGTAGGCTGGGGTGAAGGGTTTTGAAGGAGGGGGCTAAGGGCATCGGTTGGTAGGGGACTGGTTTTTTCCCATAGACGAAATGACCGGCTTTGATCCGCGCTTCTATGGCTGGGGGGTCGCCACTGCCTTGATATACCCCAGAAAAGGGGTGTGTTCCTTCCATTAGTAGTTGAAATATCAGCACTGCTAAACCAAAGCGATCGTGTTCTGCTGTGCGATCGATATCTCGGAAAGTCTGATTTTGCAATTCTGGCGGCGTAAATTCCGCTTTTCCTACCGGACAGCGAAACGTCAGGTCAGTATAGGGGTCGCGCACTTGGAAGGAGTCTGTATCTACTAGGGTGACAATGGCGGTATCGCTGACTAAAATATTGGATTCGTTGACATCTCCTACTACATAGCCTCCGCTGTGAATATCGTTAAAAGCGGCAGCTAGGTTGCGCGCAGTACGGTGTAGGTAGAGATAGTTAAATAGGGGTTTCTGTTCCCGGCGGGTTTTGGGGGTGTAAAATGTGTGGATGGGTGCAGCCGCCGTGACTCGCGGCATTAGATACCCAACAATGTGGGGGCGGTTATCGACAGTCCGCAACAGGTCGATCGGCCAAGCTATTAAGGTCATCCCCGGCATTACGTCTAAATTGGCAGGGGGGGCGTTGTACATTAGGGTTAGTTTGTCTGCGTCTTCGTCCGTCGGGTTATGGTAGATTTTGGCTACTAGGGTGGGGTCGTTGGCAACAACGTAGATGCGACCCTCACCACCACTCCCAATGGGGTTTCTGGTGTCGAGGGTGATGATTTTTCCATTAAACTGGCGCTGCAACCGCATTATGCTTAGGAAATTGGGATAGGGCTGATATTATCCTCAAGGATAGCGCTTTCGGACGGTTATCAATGCCAATTTAATTGTCGTCCTAAAAATTCCTCTAGTTTCTGATTATGGGGTCGGAAGAATTCCCGGAGTTGCTGGAAAACTGGATCTTGGCGATCGACTTCATATTCTCCAGCGTTGAAGGGGTGATATTTATGGAGTTGGTGGGGGGAGAGTTCCAAAAATTCTAAGACCTGATTGAAAATGGCTTGGGGATGTTCGTAAAAGTCTTCGCTACGAATAATCAAAAACTGCTGCCGGGGAAATACTGACATCCAATTTTCCAGAAAATTGATATATATGCCTCTGGCTAGGTATTTATTTTCACCTTGTAAGCCGGGAGAATTAAATTCGATATGATCTAGGTTAGACATGATTTCTAATTCCGTGGTAAAAGCCTCTTGCCAAGACCTCTTTTCCCACATTAATCTCTGCCAATGATAATAATGTGAAAAACTCCTGATTATCGGATTTCTCAATAACACAATCAGTTTCATGCGCGGAAATACTTCCCAGACGCGGCGGGGAACTTCTGGGATCTCTAAATAGTGAGGGGTGGCTTCTCCCGTGATAAATTCTGCTGAGGTCGCTAGGTGGGGAAAATGGGAAAGATACCAGTCTAAACCTCGATAAAACAGCATAGCCCAAAAGTAAACTTCTTTTTTGATGCAGGGTAATACTTGCGGATGTTTACTTAAATAGTTGTACAGGGAAGTAGTGCCGCCTTTTTGAGTGCCAATAATTAAAAAATTCGGGTGCATGGGATGGTTATTGTCCCAATATTGACTAGCAATTTCTGGGCGATTTTTTAACAGTTGTTTGTGGCTGGCATTTCGATAATGGGTGATGGCTTCTTGGATATTTCCTTGACGACTTAAAGCCTCTCCCAGGTTCATAGAAACTACATGAAAATCAGCAAACTCTTGGAGTTTCTGGCGATAGATTTCAATGACGACATCAAGTTGATTGTGTTCCGCTAATAAATTCCACAGATTCCGATATGACCAATAAAAATGAGGCTGAATATTTACGGCTTTGATATAGGCTTCTATAGCCTTAATTGGTTTTCCTTGGCGCATAAATATCTGGGCTAATTGCAGACAAGCATCAAAGCATTCTGGGTCGATTTCTATGGCTTTTTGGTAATTTTTAATCGCCTGATTCCATTTATTGAATCTTACGGCTGCCTCGGCTAGTTTTTGGTGAATTATCGCCGATTTATCTGGATGGTTATTTAGGAGTTCTTTATAGTTACTAAAAATTTCCTGCCATGATTCGAGGTGGTTCAAAAGTTCTAAGAGTTTTAAGTAAGGCCATGTTAATTTTGGTTGGATAGTTATGCCTTTTTGATAGGCGGCGATCGCTTGTTTTATATCTCCTTGTTTTTGGCAGATTTCCCCCAGCTTCAAATTTATCCAATCTATGTCTGGCTTCAGTTTAAGGCATTCTTGATAGGCGGCGATCGCATCCTGGTAATTTTTCTGTTCTGTGAAAACATCCCCCAAACGACTATAGACATAATACAAATCTGGGTCAATTTCCAGAGCCTGTTTATAGGCGTTTATCGCTGATTCCCATTGTTCACAATTGACGAAAGTTTCCCCTAAATTATAGGAAATTTCTGCCACGTTTGGATAAATTGCCATCGCCTTAGCATAAATGGCGATCGCTTGGGGAAATTTTCCCTGATTATCCAGTGCTTTGGCAACCGCCAGATATTCAGGAAGGTTAACATTTTGTGGTTCAATATTGATAGCTTTTAACCAACAGTAGTTGGCTTTATCCTGCTGATTAATTTGCCCAAATACTTTGGCTAAGTTGCGATAAACACCGCCAAAATCCGGTTTAATTTCGATAGCCTTTTCATAGCAGTTAATCGCAGATTGCCAATCATTTTTTTGAGCAAAAAGGCTGCCAAGATTCGCGTAAACTTCGGCAAAATTTGGCTCGATTTCTAAGGCTTTTTTATAGGATGCTTCCGCCTGATCAAACTCCCCTTGTAGCTGTTCAACAGTGCCGATAATTTTGTATGCTGGAGCCAAGTTAGGATGATATTCTAAGGCAGTTTTACAGGAAGCGATCGCCTCAGAAAATTGCTGTTGGGCTAGATATGTGTTAGCCTGCTGATATAGCTGTAATGCTAGTATTTCTTCGGAGGATGGCATTATCAATTTAAATCTTTTTCAAACTTCTAGGATGCTGAAAACATCCACTGATGGCTAATATATATAGCACAAAAATTGCCAAATGTCAATCATTGTCCATCATTAATTTAATCCCAATCAAACTCTAAATTTAAAAAATCCTGTAATCTTTGATTATGAGGATAAAAGTAATCTCGGAGTTGACTATAAACTGAAGGTTCGATTTGGGGATAACGTCCTGAGTTATAGGAACAATAGTTAGATAGTTCATAGCTAGGTAATCCCAAAAAATCCAAAACCCGATTAAAAACTTGGGACGGATTTTGATAAAAATCTTCACTGCGGATAATTAAAAACTGTTCCCTGGGAAAAATCGACATCCATTTTTCCAGAAATGGTAGATATAATCCTCGCCAGAGATATCCGGGATATTGACTTAGTTTCCTCTCCGATTCTAAATTACTTGTAATTAGGTTTAACTCCGATTTCATCACTATTTCTAAGGGTCTATATTCGCGCATTAATCTTACCCAATGGTGATATTGAGATATGGCTCGCGTGATGGGATTACGCAGTAAGAAAATTAATTTGATATCAGGAAATACCTCAAATATACGCTCAGGAACTTTGGCGGATTCCAAATAATTTGGCGTGGCTTCCCCAGTGATAATATTAGGCTCGACAAGACTGGGAGGAAAGTGGGATAAGTACCAATCTAAACCTCTGTCGAAATGCTTATCCCAAAAATGAGTTTCTTTTTTGATACAACCTACAATTTGAGGATGTTCTTCTAAATAACGATACAGAGATGTAGTGCCACCTTTTTGAGCGCCAATAATGATAAAATTAGGTGGGATAGGAGACGATTTATCTCCAGATTTCGCCATAATTTCAGGATGCGATCGCCGCATTTTTTGAGCAGCAGCATCCCGATATGCTACCATAGCCTCCGGGAACTTGTTTTGATGGCTGAGAAGTTCCCCCAAATTCAATTTAACTTGTTCAGAATCATAAAAACGGTCAATGGCTGCTACTAAAATTTCCCTAGCTTGGTCTAGCTGTTCATATTCAGCCAAAATATTCCATAAGTGCCAATAAGACCAAGAAAAATCAGGTTTAATTTCAATGGCTTTAAGAAAGGCATTCATAGCATCTTGAATTTGACCTTGTTGCCGCAAAATTTGACCCAAACTACGATAGGTTTCAAAGCAATTATAATCTACGGTTAAATGTTGAGAATAAACTTTAATGAGTTCGTCCCATTGGTGATGCTCAATTAAGATTTTTTCTAAGCTACGATAGGTCATGGTAGACTGGGGATTAACTTTCAGAGCTTTTTGATAATACAAAATTGCCTGTTTCGGTCTTTTTAATGCCTTCCAAACTTCCCCTAAGTTGTGATAGGCTTCAGAGGTATCAGGATATAATTTAATGGCTTGCCGATAACAGGCGATCGCCTTAGTAAATTGGCGGCACTTTAGGAACAGATTTCCTAACTTTATATAATCATCAGCACTCCCTTTCTCCGGTTCTAATTGCAGAGCTTTATATTGACATTTCATAAAATTATCGGTATCCTCTAACTCAGTCCATACTTTCGCCAAATTTCGATAAGCTCCGGCTAAATTAGGGTTAATTTTTAGGGCAGTTTTATAGGCTGTAATAGCAGGTTGCCACTGGCTTTGTTTCGCATATAAACTACCTAAATTAGAGTAAACTTCAGCAAAATTTGGTTTAATTGTTAAGGCTTGTTTATACCATTTTTCCGCCTCAGTTAACTCTCCTTTGCATTGCCAAGCTATCCCCAAAGTTTTACAGGCGATCGCTAAATCAGGGTAGAGTTTTAAGGCTTGTTCACCAGCTTGGATAGCCGACTCCCAGTCGCGATTATTAATGTACATAATAGCTTGCTGGTGAAGTTGTAATGCTAACAATTTCGGAGGTAGAGATACCATAAATAATTTAGTGAGATTAATAATAGGCTTGTAATGGTCCATCAATTTCTGATAACAACATTTCCAATTCACCAGGCTGGAAACCATCTCCGGTTTTCACTAAAAATAATTGATACCCCTCATCTATAATATCCACCCAATCTTTCACCTTTTCTAAAAATAGATTAATTCCCCGTTTAGCTTCTTGTTCTTGGTCATCTTCTTCGGAAACATTATAATCATCAAAAATCGCCATTCCTCCCACCTTTAAAAGTCGCCATGAGAGCAAAGCATCTCGGAAGGCTACCGTCGCCAAATGACAACCATCAATATAAATTAGGTCATAGTAATCAGCCGCCAGAGAATTCAGAATATTTTGAGAATATCCGACTATTTTAATCACGCGATCGCCTGCATTAGTTTGAGCAATATTGCTATTAAATTCCGGTTGAAAATATGGGTCAATACAAGTAATTGTCGCAGTCGGATGAGTCAGGATATAATCAAGCAGCCAACAGGCTGACATCCCCTGAAAACTGCCAACTTCTAAGGCTTGAAAGCCGGGAATACCCGCCAGATGATGTAAATTTTTTTCCCAGGTGGGGATATTACTACTAAACCAGTCTCGGGTAAATCGATAATTACGTTGTTCGCTAACATCCCATCCTCGGAGTTTTAAGGCGGTGCGGTGATAACTAGCAGCTTCATCTAGGCGGTTATGTTCAGATAATAAATTACCCAGTTCTGTATAAGGTTTAGGGGAGGTAGAGTCTTCTTGGGTGGCAAGTTGTAGGGAGCTAATTTTTTCCTCAAACTCTTGGTATTGCTGACAAATATTCTGATATTTTTCCAGGATTTCAGCGTTCTTAGGTTGACATTCACAGGCGAGTTTATGAAAGGCGATCGCTCCTTCAAACTGATAATTTTTAGCTAACATTTCTCCTAATTGTAAATAGGGTTCCGGGTTTTGTTTGGTCAAACCCAATTTTTGCCAATTGTGATCCGGTGGATGATTAATCATTTCCGATAACCACTGACTAGCCTTATCTACATCTGCTTGACTCTGTTCCCGGATCGCATAACCCAATTGACGATATAAACTCTTACTAACTCCCGGCCTGTCTTCAGGAACTTTTTGTAAGGCTTGTAAATATATAGGAATGGCTTGGGAAAAACGTCGGTTTCTGCTTAAAGCATCCCCCAAATTTTCATAAGCCCAGTAGGAGTTAGGGTTTAATTCAACTGCTCGAAAACAAATAGCGATCGCTTCTTGAACTTTACCAACCTCTAACAAAGATCGCCCTAATGGGAGATGAGACCAAGGAGTTAGTGGATTAATTTCCATGGCTTTTTTATAAACAGAAATCGCTTTTTCTGGTTCCTGTAAGCGAAACCAAGAATTTCCTAATTTATGATAAGCGAGTTCATTTTTGGGGTTAATTTTAATAGCTGTTTGATAGGCAGCGATCGCGGGTTGCCAATTCCCCTGTTGAGCCAACATATTCCCTAGGTCTACATGAATGCGATCGCATTGAGGATTAAGTTCAGCACCACGCTGATAAGCCGTTTCTGCTGCTGACCATTTTTCTAAGCCACTCAGTGCATTTCCCAATAAATAATAGGCTTTAAATGAGTCGGGTTGTTTAGCGATCGCTTGCTGACAATAACTGATAGCATCTTCATATTTTCCAAACATAATTAATAATTGAGCCAGGTTACGATATAACCCCACCAAATCAGGATTAAGACGCAAAGCGACATCATAGGCTTGCACTGCATCTTGCCACAATTTATGTTCGGCATACAGACTTCCCAAATTGCCGTAAACTTCAGCAAAATCTGGTTTAATTTCTAATGCGTTTGTATAGGCAATTAAGGCTTGCTCAAAGTTACCTTGCTTCTGGTAAGCCAGTCCCAAAGTTTTATAACCATCTGGCCAATATGGTTGTCTTTCCAAGGCGAAATTACAGCAGGCGATCGCTTCCTCTAATTTACCTTCGGTGAGATATTCAATTCCTTGTTGGTAGGGGTTAACTGCTAACAATTCCATATTTTCTAGTACATCCATATTATTTATTAGTGATTTAAAAATCAGTAAAGCACACCATACTATTATATTTTTGTTTACGCATTATACCATATTTACTAAATTTTGGTGGTATTTCTAAAAAAATCCAGCTAATTTTAATGTTTGCAACACTGAATCAAGATTAACATTAAAATTTTGTACATGAGCTGCTGTAGGGGTCAGATCTTCTGGAGCTTTTGCGATTAAATAATAATAATCTAAATGACAAATAGAACTTAGTTTCCAGTAATAATCTATAATGCTACCTGGTGCAAATATTTCAATTACTTTAGTTCCGGGAAGACAAAAAACCAAATTTGTCAAACTGGCACCATGTGGAGATATGACCATTTCTGCTTTTGTAAAATAAGCTGCTTGTTCTATGACAGACATACCCTCTAAAGTCAACACTTTAAACCCAAATTTTTCCAAAAAACAAATAAGTTTAGCTTCGTTTAAAATTTTTCTATACTGGGACTTATTTCGAGTAATATAGATATGACTTATTGGTTGTATAGATTGACTAAAAGCCTCAAATTTTTGTGAATTTAATATCAAGTTTTTTAACATCTTACAAGACCATCCATTGGTAATCAGTGGACGTGGACTTACAGAAGGCACAATGAGACAATCAGCTTTAATATAATTAATTGAATTATCAATAACTCTATCCATAGGAATTTTTAGCAATTCAAGAGTTTCTTGTTCATATTTTTTTCCATGTCCTGAAATAAATATACCATCCAAATTATCAAAGGTAATACCTGCTTCTAACAAGAGCATTAACCTAGCCACAATTTCAAACATCCAATGAAAATAGTTGTAAGTATACTGAACAGATAAGATGGCAATTCTACCAGAAACTTTTATAGGTTTAGGCAAATAATTGGAAGTCAAAATAATTTCAGGAGTTCCGGTAGATAAATCATTAATAATTTTTTGGTCTTCAGTAATAATTGCACTTGTGCAACTACTTCCCCAAGCTGTACTATTTTGTACTTGAGCAACAAAAGCATCTGGAAATTTAACTTTTTTATTCACAAAATAACTTAAACTTTCATTATCAGTTGTTTTGGGTTGTAAAAGATTGACTACTTGAGATGAGTATACAAGTTTTTTTTTGAATCTATTATCATCAACAGAAATGGTATAATTTCGCTGTAATTTGCTATATTTAAACATTACCGAAGGAGGAATTTTATATCCCATCCTGCATAGTTTAGAAAAATTTATCTTTCCTAATTTCTCAAAAATTATACCTATTTTATCATAAGCCTGATAATAGTCAGGGTCAATTTCCAGAGACTTAATAAAAATGCTAATAGCTTCATCCCATTTATGCTGGCTGCTCAAAATATTACCAATGCGTTCATAGTACCAAGGACAAGGCTTGATTTCAATGGCTTTTTGATAAGCGTTTATTGCTTCAGATAATCTATTGAGTTGACGTAATGAATCCCCTAATTTTTGATAAAACCAATCATTATGATTATTTAATAAAATCGCTTTTTTGTAAGAATTGACTGCCGGATCCCATTTATGTAATCCCATAAAAGCATCACCTAATAGATAGTAATTCCAGGCATTATTTGCTGTATCAATTATAGTCAATTTTTCAAATATATTGACTGCATTTTTCCAATCATTCAAAGTTAAAAATACCTGTCCTAAATTATAATAGGCTTCAGTTAAATTGGGAGACAGTCTGATAGCAGTTTCCAGGATAAGAATTGCGTCATTATAAAGTTGCTTTTTAATATAAATTTTTCCTAAAGTTATGTATATTTCAGCATAACCAGGCTGCATTTCTAAGGCGAAATTACAGCAGGCGATCGCTTCCTCTAATTTACCTTCTTTGAGATTTTCAATTGCTTGGTTATGGTATATAACGGCACGGTTTGGGGTATTCATCGATAAACTCATCGGCAATTTTTTCACTCAAACAATTAATTAAATTATATCAGCAATTTCCATAGTTTTTAATAAACTCTTGATATCTATATAAAAATTTTGATTTCTATCTATCTCATCATCTATGGTATTTGGGCATTCTGGATTAAATTCGCCCACTAAGTAATAATAATCTAATTGACAAATTTCGCTCATAGTCCAGTAACAGGGAAATGAGCTTGCGGGAGGAAATAACTCAATTACTTTAGTTCCAGGCTCACAGAAAACTAAGTTAGTTAACCCAGCACCATGAGGAGAAATTACCACTTCCGCATGATGTAAACACAATGCTTGTTGTTTCACCGACATATTTTCAAGATAGACCACTTGAAAACCTAATGGTTTGAGGATATCCATTAACTCCTGTTCATTGATAACTTTGCGAATATAAGCATTAGCTCTACTAATATAAATTTTACTAGAGTAATTGCATCGATTATCCTCTGCCATAAATGGATGTTTTAAAACTAAATCTTTGACAAAATTACAAGCCCATTTTGGTGTAGACAAGGTGCGAGATGGGACTATCAAAACCTCAGCTTGAATGTGACGAAAACAGCCAAACATTTTTTGATGTTCGGGAATGTCAAACATAGCTAAAGTTTCATCCTCATATTTGTGACCAAACTTATTAACCACAATTTTATCAATGGGTACTCCGCTGGCTAAAACCAGATGTAACCTAGGTATTACCTCGACCATCCAATGAAAGTAGTTTTGTCCACAATAAGCAGATACAAAAGCAATATTTCCTTTTAAGTGTATGGTCTCTGGTAAATTATGAGCAGCTAAAGCAATTCCTGAGTTGTCGGAAGATAAATCTTTAAGAACTTGATTATTGTCTGTTATTATTGTATGCAAAAAACCAGTATTTAATCCTGTAGATTGTGGAAAAAATTTCACTGTTCCGGCTGGTTGCTGAATTCGATAAGTTTTAAAATCTAAAGAACTATTAGAAACTGTATTTGGCTGTTTAAAATTAACTGAAGTAGATGGATATATCTCGATAGTTTGAACATGACTACAATTGCTACTATTGACTAACCACTTGTCTGGACTTGGTAAATTACAAAATTGAGAAAGCAGATCATTAGGTAATTCTAAATGCTTGCATCTTTGAGCATCTTCATGTCTTCCTAAGTTTTGTAAGTTCAGCCTAATTTGATTGTAGGCTTGATAATATTCTGGGTCATTTTTAAGTAATTTAAAACATAATTCCAGCGCCTCTTCCCACTTTTTTTGAGACATAAATACATTAATAATTGCTTCATAATACCAAGGTAAATTTTTGATGCTAATAGCTTTTCTATAAGCCTCAATTGCTTGGTCAAAATTACCCAATTTGTGTAAGCAATTCCCCAAGCCACAATAAAAACAGTCCTGATTACTATTGATAGATATCGCTTTTTGATAATTTTTTAAGGCGGTTAACCAATCTTTATTTTGATAATAAGCATCTGCTAGGAATCCATAAAACCATTCGCAATCAGGATTTTGAGTAACCAGAATTTGATACTGAGATATCGCCTGTTCATAACGATTTTGGCTGACTAAAATTTTACCCCAATTAACTCGATTATTAGGAGATTCTAAAAAACTTGGGTTTTGTTCAATGATGGCCTCGTAAATAACGAAAGCAGCATCCCAACATTCCTGAGCAACTAAAGTTTCTGCCAGGGAATAATAGTTTTTGATAAAATCAGGCTGTTGTGATAAAATCAAGGGGTATAATTTCACCAAATCTGGCCAGCGTTTTAACTCAAATAATGCCTTAGATAAGCCTAAATAAAACTCCAGAAAGTCTGACTTTAATTGAATGGCTTTTTGGTAAGCATCTGCTACATCTTCCCACTGCTGGAGTTGGGTGGCAGCTTTGGCTAATTGATAATAAGACCAACAAAAATCTGGGTTGATAGCGATCGCCTTCCGAAATGCCTCTACCGCCAAAGCCGGTTTATTTAACACCTGAAAAGCCTCTCCTAAATGGTGATGAGACCAACTAAAATCTGGTTGGATAGCGATCGCCTTCTCAAAAGCCGACACCGCCTCGGCTGGCTGATTTAATTGCATCAGACCTAACCCCAATTTATGGTGGGCTAAAAATAACTGAGGATGGTAAGCGATCGCCTTTTGAAATGCTGACACCGCCTCTGACCATTTCCCGGATTCAGCTAAGGTATTTCCTATCTGTAATTCCTCTTGTCCTCGCTGTTTTAAAATTGCATCTAATTTCAGTCCCTTTTGCCAATAGCTTTGAGCTTCTTCCGGTCGTCCTATCTTGGTTAACACTCTGGCTAAATTGCGATATAATCCCCGAAAATTAGGGTCAATACTGATGGCTTGCTTTAAGGTTACTTCCGCTTCTTCCCACCTTTCCTGTTGCGCGTAAAGACTGCCAAGATTTCCATAAGCAGCCACCAAATTAGGGTCGAGATTGATAGCTTTTTTATAGGCGTTTTCTGCGGCTTCTAGGCGGTTACTTTTTTGTAAAGCCAACCCCAAAGTTTTATAAGCCATAACCCATTCTGGCTGCTGTTGGATAACTTGTTGACAGTTAGCGATCGCCTCATCAAATTTCCCTTCTTCTAAATAGGCGATCGCCTGTTGATGAAGACTCACTAATTCCCCCGGAAGTTGAAAATCACGCTCCATATTATTCACTCACCCCTATACTCACCCTAATTATATACTAATTTTGCCAATTATTTACATCGATTAAAAATCAGCCATTAACCGCTATTCCAGCCAAATTTTACCTCTAATAAGTCCTCTAATGCTTGATTGTAAGGTTCGTAAAATTCTCCCAACTTATAGCGCCATAGTTCAGCCAGATCAGGATAAAATCGAGAGTTGTATTTTGGATATGTTTTTAATGAATAATCGGCTAAACCCAAAAACTGATGTACTCTCCTTAAAGTATTGTCTGGACTATTATATAAATCCTCGCTTTTGAGAATCAGAAAATTATCTTTGGGGAAGATAGATAACCAATGTTTCAAAAATTCCACATATATACCACGTGCCAAATAACTATGGGGACAGTCCCAAATCTGACGATTACCCTGTTTAAATCGGTTTATTTCTGAGGCGATCGCTGTTGGTAAATCTCGCGACTCCCAACCAATATTAACCCAATGATAGTAATGAGAAATCGCCCTATCTATGGGATTTCTTAGCATTACAATTAACTTCATGTCAGGATAACAGTTAAAAAGACGTTCTGCTACAGGCTGACAGTCCAAATAACTAGGTGTCGCTTCCCCAGTCATCACCCTATCGGCTTTAGGTATAGTACAAAAATGGCTCAAATACCAGTCTATACCTCGGTCAAACTTACGAGACCAAAACTCAATTTCTTTGATGACAGATAAAGCAGTTTGTGGATGTTTTTCAAGATAATAATATAGGGAAGTAGTCCCCCCTTTTTGAGTACCAATAATGATAAATTGAGGGGGAACTCCATGGTTAATTAACTGCTGATTAAACTTAATATCTGTGGCTTTAAGGTTACAATTTATCGCTGCTTTTAGGTTGCCTTGTTGGGCAAAAACTTCTCCTAAATTAATATATAATTCGCAGGATTTGGGATTTTTAACAATGGCTTTTTGATATAAATCCACCACTTCCCCTAAGCGTCCTTCGGCTTTAATCAATGTCCACAAATCCTTATATAACCAAGGAGGTAAATTCGGATTTAATTCCATAGACCGTAAATAAGCCTCAATAGCCTGATGCCATTTCCCCACTTTAAATAAAGCATTGCCTAAGCGATAATAAGCATCATAACTATCAGGATGCTGTTTAACAATCTGATTGTGGATATTTAACTGATGTTCAAGTTCCCGTTGGCGTTCCCAAGCCTGATTAAGTTTGGGTAAAATCTCTGGATTTTTGGGCTCAATAGCCAACACTTTGTGATATAATATAATGGCTGCTAACCAATAATCTTTGCTGGCTAAATTGTCGGCTAATTTTTGATAAATTGTGATATCCTGAAAGGATGGCAAAATAGTTAAGTGTTCGATGATATTATCAAGATTTCCCTGACAGTATCCCGCCAAAGCATTACCCAACTTTTCATCAAGGTCTGGTAAATTATCATCAAGCTGAAAAGCTGTTAAATAGGCATCAATAGACTTTTCCCATTCACCGATATAACTGTAAGCATTACCTAAATTATAATAACACCAGGGAAAATTAGTATCAAGAGAAATTGCTTTTTGATATACTTCAATAGCTGCCGACCAATCACCCTGTTTAATCAGAGTATTTCCTAAATTATTATAAGACCAAAAAAAGCCGGAATTAACAGCGATCGCCTTTTGGTAAGCCGACCTAGCATCATCCCACCTTTCCAGTTGAGAGAAAGCATCCCCTAATTTATGGTGAGACCAGGAGAAACGAGGGTTTAGCTGGATCGCCTTTTGGTAAAAAGCGATCGCCTTCTCCAGCTTTCCCTCAGCTAAATAGTTTTCTGCCTTTTCGTGTAAACTCAAAGCCTCCGCTTCCGGGTTAGGTACAGACATCAACTCATCTTCAAAAATAACTAATTACTTAACCAAACTCGACCAACTTTATGCCTTAGTTGTATAGGCCATCCTCAGCCAGCACTATCAACTCTCAACACCTAAATGATGAGGCACTTAGAATAGATCCCGGTTCACAAAATATATGAAACCATAAATAGCCCCAGCCATAACTGGCCCAGCTATCAATAACCCGGTAAAAATCAGAGAAATTGATGTACTATAATAGACAAAACCCCCATAAGGAATCAGAAATCCCAAAGCCGCAAGAATGATTTTAGTAGGAGTCCACTTAATATCCTTTTTCAGGGTAGTATTGAGAGCTTTTTGGTCTTTAATGTATTTTCTAGCCATGCCATTATCTACTCCATTTTGGCGATACTAAGATTAAGTTCATCTGAGTCTAGCAATACCCCAATCCCTTAGAGACTATCAACTTCTGTTTTTTTGATCAAGGACCAATCATGTCAGCAACCACTCACCAACCCAGAGTCAGTGTCATCATTCCCGCTTACAATGCCGATCGCTACATTGCCGAAGCCATCAACAGCATTTTCAGCCAGAGTTATCAGGACTATGAAATTATTGTAGTCGATGACGGCTCTACCGACAGCACCCCAGAAATTCTCCAATCCTACGGGTCACGTATTTACAGTATATCCCAAACTAATGGTGGCATAGCAGCAGCCAGAAATCTCGGTATAGCAGCCGCTAAGGGAGAATTAATCGCCCTATTAGACCATGATGATATTTTCCTCGCGGACAAATTGCCAGCCCAGGTCGCCTGCTTCGACTCTCACCCTGGGGTAGGACTGGTCAACAGTGGTTGGCAAATTATTAGTGCCGACGGTACACCCCAATCAAATATTGAACCCTGGCATAAAGTCCCAACTCTCACCCTAGAAACCTGGTTGACTGATACTCCCATTTTACCCAGTGCGATGATGTTCCGGCGAGAGTGGTGGGAAAAGGCGGGAGGCTTTGACTCGCGGTTTGACGGTGCGGACGACGTAGACTTTGTGCTGCGACTAGCCAAAATGGGATGTGAGGCTACCTGGTTAAAACAGATGACCGTGGGTTATCGCCAACACGATCGCGCCATGTCTATTGCCGATCCTACCAAACAGTTAGAGGCTTTTAATGCCGTCCTAGAAAACTTTTTCCAACAACCAGACCTGGACGACTCTATCCGCCAACTAGAGAGGCAGACCCGTTATGAATCATTAACCTGGATGGCTTGGCGATTTTATTATACTGGTCATCCGACCAAAATGGCAGAATTTCTAAGGCGATCGCTTTCCTATAGCCCCTACACCCTTCCTATCACCGTTTCTGACTGGATACATCGCTTTATAGGTTATTGTACTGGCTACGGTGAATTAATGGATACCCACAGCTTTAGACAACAACCAGAATGGCAACAACTCCTCTTAGAAACCCTCCCCAAAACCACCCCTAAAGTTAGTGTAATTATTCCCGCTTATAATTGCGATCGCTATATTGAACTGTGTGTCAGAAGCGCCCTGGAACAAACCTATACAGACTATGAAATCATCGTAATTGATGACGGTTCCACCGACAACACCCGGCAGGTTATCGAACCATATTTAGACGTAATTTCCTATCACTATCAACCCAACCAGGGGGCTGCCAAAGCCAGAAATTATGGTTGTAGTTTAGCGCGGGGAGAATTTCTCGCTTTTTTAGATGGCGATGACTTTTTTGTTCCCGAAAAACTCGCCGAACAAGTTGCCCATTTCCAGAAAAATCCCTCCATTGATTTAATCCAAAGTGGCTGGATGGTGGTTGACCAAAATTCGCAAATATTAGCCAAAGTTACACCCTGGGAAAATGCCCCAGTCTTGAACTTAGAAACCTGGGTTTTATATAAATGTGTCCGTCCTAGCGCCTTAATTATGCGGCGTGAATGGTGGGAAAAAGTGGGAGGATTTGATCATCGCCATCCCCCCACAGAAGACCTAGATTTTGTCCTGCGGTTATCTTTAATGGGGTGTCGCACCGTTTGGCTGAAAAAAATGCACGCCTGCTACCGCCAACATGATTCTAATTTGATGTCTGGAGGGGAAAAAGTAATCCGCAATACGGAAGCCTTAATGAATGAGTTTTTCCGCCGCCCGGAATTACCCATATCTATCCGGAAACTGGAAAGAAAAGAACGCTATGAGCGCTGGATATGGTTAGCATGGAGAATGTATCGAGATGGCTACCCTAAATTGATGGCAGAATGTTTACAAAATTCCTTAGAATATAGTGATGTTTCCCCGGTGGATACTTTACTACACTGGACAAATGCCTTTCAGAATATCTCACAAGAGTATGGAGAAAAGTTTTTAATTGAGCAACTGATTAAGATCCCAGAATGGCAAGAGATTTATACATTATTTATCGGCGGTTCAAGGTTCCGCAAAAAATCACAGTTAAATTTATCGAAATCGGCTTTAATGAATCAACACATTATTTTAATCAATACAGATGATCCGGGTATTGGCGGACTGGCACAATATGATCATCTAATTATGTGTGAATTGGCTAAAATTGGTTATCAAGTCACAGCAGTTAGACCAAAACATACTAGCCCTTTGGTGGAACAAGAGGGGAGTTTGGGAGTGCAACAGTTTTGGCTAGATTACAGTACGAGTTCAGATTTGGCTAGAGTGTTGAGAAATTGCCAAGATTACGAAAAATTGTATTCTCAACTGAAGCCGGATTTTATTATCTTTAGTGATGGCTGGCCCTATTCCCATTTTGCGGCTAAACAGGTGGCTATTGAACAAAAAATTCCCTATGCGATCGCCCTAGGTTTAGCCATGAGTGAACACGCCGATTTTTCCATGGGTGATGATATCCCATATCGAGAAGCTGTGCGCTATCAATATGGTTTGGCGCGGGTGGTAAATGTGGCGGCGCGGGAACATTTAAACATTCTCCATCAGGATTTTAAATTACCTGAAAATAAAGGCAATGTGGTTTATTATGGCCGATCGCCAAAATACTTTAACCCCCCCGACCCAGAAGCGCGAAAACGGTTGCGCCAGGAAATTAGCCTTCCCGAAGATGCAGTAATGTGCTTTACTTCAGCCCGACTCGCCCCAATTAAAGGTCACCGTCATCAACTAGAAGCGATCGCCCACTTGAAAAATTCCCCGATTTGGTCAAAACTATATCTGGTATGGGCGGGAACCGGAAAAGGTAGCGATCGTGATGTAGAACCCGAACTTAGGGAAATGGCACAACAGCTAGGGGTAGCCGAAAAGGTGATTTTCCTAGGTCAACGCTGGGATGTTCCCGACTGGCTAGATGCCTGTGACATCTTTGTGTTAACCTCCTATTCAGAAGCCGCCCCCTCCTTCGCCATTATGGAAGCTATGGCTAAGGGTTTACCTATTGTCGCTTCCGCCGCCGGTGGCATTCCTGAAGGTTTAGGCGGAACCGGGAAACTGTTACCTAACCCGAATGTTGACCCAGCAGCTACGGCGCGGGAACTCGCCCACACTCTCGAAGAATGGGCCGTTAATCCTCAACTCCGACAAGCTATGGGACAGGCGAGTAAACTGAGAGCCGAACAACTATTTCGGGAAGAACGGATGCTTAGGGAAACCATAAACATCCTTCATCCGGCTATATCAGCCCCCATAAGCGATGAATTTGCCCAGTGTGAGGAGGTGATAAAAGGGGTACAAAACCTCAGCCACAGGCTTCGCTATCGATCGCAAACGTGGCAAGCATGGCACGCCTACACCACCGGGGACACAGCCGCAGCGGTTGAACATCTCCAACGGTCTCTCAAATATTCTCCTTTCCAATTCACCACTCAAACTATCCTAGACTGGGTTAATGATTTCGTGCGCTTATACTCTCTAAAAGGCGATCGCTTAGATGCGCTTTCCTTTGCTAAATTGATAATGGATAATTATTAATTGTAGCGGCGGGTTTTGCCGTCAATTATCAATTCCCCACCCAGGTTTTGGTAAACCCGCCCCACCGTTTTCCCTGAGAAACCCGGTTTCTTGACTACGATATGGGTGGTGCGTCAGATGAACCAAATTGGCCGTTAACCCGATATGTTATCCCTCTGACGCACCCTACCAGGGTGATAATTATTAATTATTAATTATTAATTATTCATTGTAGGGGCGGGTTTTGCCGTCAATTATCAATTCCCCACCCAGGTTTTGG
>NZ_JARPLU010000600.1:0-294 GCF_032349615.1 Limnospira sp. PMC 1279.21
GTCTCAGTCCAGAACCAGAAATGGTTGAGGACATCCTCGCCATCCTCCACTGCTTTAGCTCCCGATTATACGGACGGAGTAAATACAAAACTCAGGTCAAAGAAGATCCGGATTTACCCCAGCCCCGAGCTAAATCAAGTCTGGCGTAAATGGCTGGCTGCTTGTCGGTATTGCTACAACCAAGCAATTGCATTATCCCGGAGTGGTAAACGACTAAGCAAGTTAAAGTTACGCTGGGGAAGTGATGCAGAGCGACTTACCCGAATGGGTCAAAGAAACACCCTGCCACATTCG
>NZ_JARPLU010000601.1:0-293 GCF_032349615.1 Limnospira sp. PMC 1279.21
TCCTAAACGTCTCGCACGCATAATATGATTTCACCAATAGACGTTGCCACCTTCTAGCCTTTGCATCCTGTCCCGATTTAGCTGCTTGAAATATACTCTTTTGGAGCTTGAAAACTTTCCGTTGAACCTTAGTCCATGGGATTACTTTCCATGCGTTGTTCGTAGTCTTGATTGGTTTTGGTTTCCCAAACCCTTTCTTTAAACTCGCTATCGCCATATATATAGCACTAGTCAATACGGTTAGGACGCAGCCTTGAGAACGGAATCCATGGCATCATGGAGAGAATCAAACC
>NZ_JARPLU010000602.1:0-291 GCF_032349615.1 Limnospira sp. PMC 1279.21
GCCCACTAGTCACGGTGTGGATATAGAGACTGCGATAAGTAAGAGTGCTTATGACGTGAGCGAGTTTAAAGACTACGTGGTGTATATAGCTCCCAAAGTTGAAGTCACAAAGCAGGGGGTTGTAGCCCTGTTCCTACTGACAATAGGGTGTCCACATCAGGAGCCGTGTGATGTGAAAGTATCAAGCACGGTTTTGAATTGGAGTTGGGGGAGGTGACTTCCCTTTCGACCATAACAGGTAACGGTTCTCAATAGTCCGAGCCAGTCGTCAGACCCATCTCGATCTCTAGA
>NZ_JARPLU010000603.1:0-288 GCF_032349615.1 Limnospira sp. PMC 1279.21
TGTTTAGGGGTATCGGGTTGGTTCTGGTAGGAGATGATTTAGATTTTGCGATCGCTCATAGGTTTACCTATAGGTCTAGTCCACGGAAAGGCGGTCTGATATCTTTGTACATTGATAGCTTGGGGAATTATCTTCTGCTGTTGTCGTGGTTGATTTTGAAACATATCCTCCCCCCAACCGGAACAAACACTCTTGGGGGTGCGACCGACGTGATAGCAGTCAATGGTGAGGAACGAACCGATAGGCTTGCCATTGACGGGTATCACAAGGGAGTTAACCTATCGGTGT
>NZ_JARPLU010000604.1:0-283 GCF_032349615.1 Limnospira sp. PMC 1279.21
ATTCCAAACCGTACTTGAGACTTTCACCTCATACGGCTCCTGATGTAGATACCCTTCATTGTCACTAGGAACAGGGTTACGAAACCCCGCTTTATGATTCCAACTTTGGGAGCTACTAATACAACACGTAGTCTTTAAACTCGCTCTCGTCATATTACTCCTACTTGTCGCAGTCTCTATATCTACACCGTGACTAGTGGGCATATCCTAATCATTACAATTAGGCTTTGGCTTTCAGTCACATCCTTTCCCCTTAAAGGGTTAGGGGTCGAGAGTGAAGTCC
>NZ_JARPLU010000605.1:0-282 GCF_032349615.1 Limnospira sp. PMC 1279.21
TAAAGCTCATACAGAAGTAATTAAGGGTGTAATAAAACAACATAAAACAGCACCCCAATCAGCTCTGATAAGCAAACTAAACCCAAGTATAAAGGGATGGTCAAACTACTACTCAGGGGTAGTCTCATCTGAGACCTTCAATAAACTGGATAACATAGTCTGGTTAATGTTACGGGCATGGACAGTATCAAGATGCAGAAAGGTAAACTACGAGAAGCTAGGAAACTACTTCCAACAAGGAACGGTTAAACTTAGCAATGGGAAAGAAAGACATGAATCTTC
>NZ_JARPLU010000606.1:0-281 GCF_032349615.1 Limnospira sp. PMC 1279.21
TGATCAACTTTAGAAGACAATTCGGACATCCAAGGATATTGAGGTTTCACATAATGAGTAAAAACCTTTTTAATGGAGTTGATATTAGGCTTGAGTCCCTCTTCATAAGCTGACCTCCATAAGTGTAATCCCCAATTAAACACGAACCGAGCATAACCCGCGTGTTTGGCCATCAAGGTGCGATGACGGTCATTGAGTTTTAGTTTGGTTCGGAAAGCTTTGTAAGGTTATGGTCGAAAGGGAAGTCACCTTCCCCAACTCCACTTCCAAACCGTACTTGT
>NZ_JARPLU010000607.1:0-280 GCF_032349615.1 Limnospira sp. PMC 1279.21
TTCCCAACAGTCAGCTTAATAAACCCGCCCCCCAAGATAATCAAGGCAAGAAAACTGCCGGAGTTGATGGAATGAGAGCAATCTCACCAAGGCAAAGGTTTGAACTTGTCAAGAATATTAAGGGAAACCTCAAAGCAAAACCACTACGACGGGTGTGGATTCCAAAACCCGGCAGGGATGAAAAAAGCGGGAATGGGAATACCCACAATCCAAGATAGAGCAAAGCAAGCCTTGGTTAAATCGGCTCTCGAACCTGAATGGGAATCGAGATTTGAAGGCG
>NZ_JARPLU010000608.1:0-279 GCF_032349615.1 Limnospira sp. PMC 1279.21
TCTGGGGTTTGACCGTATACTCATTATTGAGTTGCGAATCTTTTTGGGTATTGTAGCTTATTGTCCTAAGATGTCAAGCAAATCTTGGATTAAATTCTGGCTCCGAGAAACGAATACCTTGGTACAGGTAGGGGAAGGGATAGGACGGCTGCTTGAGTGGGGTCGGACACTGGCGTGCTAAGGATGATCCAGTTCACGCCGGGTCCTCGGAAAAGGGGGGGTTGTTTCACGTAAAACTCCTGGGAGGGTTGGAAGCTCCGTGATTGATCACGGAGAGGC
>NZ_JARPLU010000609.1:0-276 GCF_032349615.1 Limnospira sp. PMC 1279.21
CCCGGTTTCTCAAAGAAACCGGGTTTCTCGGACAACAAGGAGTTCAGCAAGGACAACGATCGCTCCTAGAAAGTATGCTACAAGTGAAGTTTGGGGCGGTCGATGCCGAATTAGCTGAGATTATCGACCGGTTGATTGCAGTTCCCCCATTGGAACAAGCTCAGTTGATTTGGCAGTTATCACGGGAAGAACTTTTGGCTCGCTTTTCCCGTGACTTGTGAACCGGGGGGGTTAAGAAACCCGGTTTCTCAAAGAAACCGGGTTTCTCGGACAACA
>NZ_JARPLU010000061.1:0-26306 GCF_032349615.1 Limnospira sp. PMC 1279.21
TGGGAAACTCGCAAGCACGGTTTTGAATTGGAGTTGGGAAAGGTGACTTTCCCTTTCGACCATAACAAAAGAGCGCCCTCCCCCCTTGATTCTGGATAGAGCGCTCAGTCCCCAATATTTTGATCACAAGGGTATAATACCACAATGAGTAAAAGTGCGATCGCCACCGCTGCTAACAGCGGGTTGGGGTTTTATTCTTCCCCTTTGGTAGAGCCAGAAACCCCAAAAATTTCCCCTCTCATTTCTCAATCCATCAAACTCGAAAATATTGATACTATCGGCCCCGGCAATACCCCGCGACTGGTTTATCAAACTTCTGCGGGTCGTTGCAGTCGTCTCGTATCTAAAGCTGATTTTGCTAGGATTTGGTCTTGTTTTCTGTCAATTCGAGGCGTAAAACATTCCCGGATTTTGGAGATTAACATCACCGACCACAGCTTAATTATCCAGACCAATCAAGGCACGGTTGCCGTCGATAAAAACCAGGCTAAAATGTTCCTATCTCGCTATAATCGAGTAGCCCTAGAACCTCTACAAGTGCGCCTAATTCCCCAAGGTGCAGTAGTTTGGAACCCCGATCATCATACCCTATCCTTAGTAAAATCGGGAGGATGTACCTGTGAAGATTGGCGGTATCGGCAAACCATTTGTAAACATAAAATTGCTGCCCAATTGTGTCAGATGCCATCTAATTAATTAAATTAATATCCCCCAGAAGTTCCAAAAATGACTATTGGGGGATTTTTTATGATATAATTAACTGGGGTTTCGGATGCTTTCTACTAATGCCGAATAATCCAGGTCGCTCAAATCTAAATTGGTGATTGCCTGTGCAATTATTTCTTGCACCCCCGATAATCCGGCGACATTTAACTGAGAGGCGATCGCCTCATTTATAAACAAGTTAGTATCCTTTAACAAGTGCTTAGTCGGAAAATTGGGATCGGCATAATTCCCATCAATCATACGTTGTAGCTTTTTATCAAACGTCGGCGCATATAACGCACTATCCCGGAGAATTTTCATAAAAATTTCAACATCTGCACCCTGACGCTGAATAAAGCTGAGACTCAAGCCAAAGGCTGCCGTGAGGGAGGCAATTAGTTGATTTAGGGCTAATTTCACCGCAGCCGCCGCACCGACCTCCCCAATTAGCATCGCCTCCCCCAGGGGTGCAAGGACTTTTTCGCACCGTTGCAACTGTTCGCCAGTCCCCCCCACCATGATCTGAAGTGTACCGGATTTGACCTGGGGAATGCTACCCAAAACCGGAGCCTCCATATACTCCCCCCCCACAGCAACGATTTTGTCTCTGATGGCTTGGCTTTCCCGTGGGCCAATAGTACCCATTTGGATGGCCGCGCGACCCTGCCAGTGTGGAAGAATATCAGCGGATAGTACTATGTTTTCAATGGCGGGCGCATCTGCTAACATCAAAATAGTGCAATCACAAGGGGCGATCGCATCTTTTACCGATGAGGCGATCGCTACTCCCCTATCCTCAAGAGGCTGTAATTTAGCCGCAGTGCGGTTATAGGCTACCACATCTAACCCCGCCTCCAATAGTCGCAGGGCGATCGCCTCTCCCATAAGTCCAGTTCCAATTAATCCAACTTTCATGAGCATCAATAACTTATTTGCAGTTATTGTATATCTTAATGATTGCCCAATTATTCCAATCAGACATTAACCAATAACCTTGGGAAAACTCTGGGATTATAGACTAGAATATTGGTAAGTGCTGAAAGCAGATTTTGCCAATGATCACCCCTAACCCATAATTATCATATAAATAGGCAAATAGAACTCACGAGGAAAATGGTCAAGATTTAATCATGTCTAACCTATTTAATTCTGCTAGTTCCCCCGCTATTATTGAAGCTGTCGAAAAGCTGGGATATCGCGTCAGTAGTGCTGATGTCGCCATTCAAGCTGGACTTGAAGTTAACCTGGCCCAACAGCAACTTTTAGCCTTAGCATCAGAAGCCGGAGGACATCTACAAGTATCTGAGTCTGGGGATATTGCCTTCCTATTTCCCCAGAATTTTCGCGCTGTCATGCGAAATCGATATTGGCGGTTAAGAGTTTATGAATGGTGGCAAAAAGTTTGGCGAATACTATTTTATCTAATTCGCATTTCCTTTGGGATTATGTTATTGGTGTCCATAGTCCTAATTTTTATAACCATTGCAGCGATTGTATTTTTTGGCGATTCTAACCGTAGCGGTGGCGGCGGTGGTGGCGGTGGCGGTTCCCGTGGTCGCGGCCTGATTTTTATTCCCCACTTTTGGTTTCACCCTAACTCCCTCTCATTTCTGAGTTGGGATAATGGCAATTATTATCGTCGCCAACAAAAGATTGCCAATAAACTGAAAAAAGAGAAAATGAACTTCTTTGAAGTCGTGTTTTCTTTCCTGTTTGGAGATGGCAACCCTAACTATAATTTAGAAGCACAGCGTTGGCAGGCGATCGCCACAGTAATTCGGAACAATCAAGGTGCAGTAGTAGCTGAACAAATTGCCCCTTATTTGGATAATTTGGGTAACGCCTATTCCCAGGAATTTGAGGACTATATGCTGCCAGTTTTAACTAGGTTTAACGGACAGCCAGAAGTGAGTCCCGAAGGACAGTTAGTATATCATTTTCCCGAATTACAAACCACTGCAACTCAATATCGACCCCAACCCGTCCCCACCTACCTCAAAGAAAATAATTGGAAGTTTAGCAATGCTACTTCTAATCAGTTAATGTTAGCAGCGGGTTTAGGTGCGGTTAATTTCGTCGGCGCATTGATTTTAGGTCATTTACTAGAAGATGGCGCAATGGCAGCGCAAATGGGTGGCTTAGTCGCATTTGTGGAGATGATTTATCCCCTACTTTTTGCCTATGGTGCGGGTTTTCTGATTGTACCTTTAATCAGATATTTTTGGGTACAGTGGCGCAATGGTAAAATGGCTGTGCGTAATGAATACCGCCAGTCTCATGCGATCGCCTTAAATCAAGCTGATGATACCGTTCAACAAAAGTTAAAATATGCGCGTAAATTCGCCGCCGAAACCGTCATTAGCAATCAAGATTTGGCTTATACCACAGAAACCGATATGCTTGACCAAGAAGCTGCTAACGCTGATAAAATTGATGAGGAATGGCAGAAACGTCTGAATCAATCTGATGGTAAATTAAGCTAAACTCTAGTTTAAAATAGATTCCGAAAACATCATCTCAAATGCCTGACGACGTTTTCTGGGTGCATCAGGTGTTAGGTAACTCCAGAGTGTTTCCCAGTAAAAAAAGGAGACACCATCTAAATGGCGATCGCGTACTTCTTGCACCTGTGCTTCAATCTCCTTAATCTCCACAGGATTATGGAGAGTACCGCTTAAAATACCGATAATCAGGGGGACTTTTTGTTGAGTCGTAATCAGCGAATGGTGTTCAAGTTCTTGGATAAATCCTTCTAAGCTATTGCGATAAACTTGTAAGACCACTTCATCTATCCAGCCACGATTTACCCAAGTTAACCAATCTTGTAAATAGACATTATAGGTAAATTCGTAGGGATTAGGAGATAGGGAAACAATACAATCAGGTTTCGTGGCTTTAATAGTTTTAACTAAATGTTCAATAAAGTCAGTAATTTTGTTAGAACGCCACCGCCGCCATTCCGGGTCCTGGGGATTATCAGGGGGAGATTTTCCCTGATGTTCCTGTCTGTAGAGGCTGACCGTATAGGGGTCATAACCAAACTCAACCGGAATACCGAAATGATCATCAAGTTGAATACCATCTATATTGTATTTCATCACCACTTCTATGATTAAATCTTCCAGAAATCTCTGCACTCCTGGATGTAAAGGATTTAGCCAAACATTGCGAATCGGACTTAATAGCAACAGCCTCCGAATTAGATTAAATAATCTGGCATTAACCGACTCTGGTTCCGTGGTATATCTAGGAAGTATTAGCCTACCATCTTTGGTGGTTGTTACCCATTCGGGATGTCTCTTAACTAACTGAGAATTGATGGGAGCCATAAAACCATATTCTAACCAGGGAATTACTCGTAAACCCCGATTATGTCCTTCGATGACAATTTCCGACAGAATATCTCGTCCTAGTCGGCTGATATGTAGTAGAGAATCTTGTGATTTTCCGGTGACTCTGCGACTGACAGCACTCTGAAAAAATGTCGTGCCTCGGTTCCAAATTACTGGGTAAACTGTGTTAAAATTCAGAGCAGATAGTTGGTCGAGTGCGCGGTTAATTCCCCAGGGAACAAACAGGACTCCGCTGCTAACATTGGTTATCCATACTCCCCGAATTTCCTGTTCCGCACTAACGGCTGTTTGGTGTATGGTGACAGGCGGAATTGCGGCTATGGTTAATCCACAGGTTATTAAAATTATCAGGATTACCCGGATTAAAGATTTAGACAAATTTAGGGGTTTCACAGATTTGATAATTTTAGGCATTCAAGGGGTGGTGATTTAACCGAAACTTGAAGAAGCAAAGATAGCGATATCTGTAGATGTTCTGCTATCAATTGTGCTATCACTACTGGTGGTGTCATCTGACCACTTGGTAGAGTTTAAGTTAAATTGTCGGCTGAGAATTTGTAAGAGTTTGGCTGGGGGTAATGATTCTAATTCGACAAAATTTCCGGCTTCTAACCATGCTATTTCTTCCGGTGATAGGGTGGTGCGAATTTCTGGGGATATGGCTGGTGATTGTGTCTCTGATGTGTCAGAATGACGGATAAAGAAACCTTTACTATTTAACACCTGTTGGGGTGTTAAACCTACGTCATAAATAGGTATAGTAGTGTTTTGAAACCATTGAGGGGTATTCCGCAAATGATGGGTTAATGAGACACCCCGAGTGGTAGCATCATGGACGGCATAAACTACTAATTCGGGATTGCGTTTAGCCATTTCTAAGATGGTGGAAAAAATGCTTTGAGGATATCCGGTAATACTGACAATTGCACAACTATGGTTGAAGTGAAAGTTATTGGCAATTAAAAATTGAGCGATCGCCGAATTATCACAGACCATAAGGCGATCGAAACTATAGGAGGTAATGTCAGGACGAAGCATAGCATTACTCTCTGATTGTTTGGGAGATGGTAAGAGTTTAAATATAGGACCATTAACTGCACTCCAGCTATTTAACCAACTATCTAATTGTGTTGATGCGAGCGGAAATTTGTCAATAGCATGACTAAGCATTTGACGACGACTCTCTCCTACATATATCATAAATAAACCCAGACCTACACTCAGTAGGAAAATTATAAATCTGATATTGTTGGGATTGATCATCAGCAATATTACTGATGCAAATATCTCAAATAAACCGATAAATTGCAAAAATCTCGCCTGTTGTTTACGCAATGATACGGGTTGATTTTCTGACTTGATTTGTGCCGACAATATCATCAAAGTTATGAACGAAACTAGAAGTGGCACAGAAAATAAAATAGTTACCCAAAAATATATAATCAGGAATAGTATGGCGTATGGATAGATAGCAAACTTATTTTTTTTGCCTAATTTGCGTTCAAAAAAGTAGATTAATTGTTTTTTGGTGAATAAAAGATTCTCCGGACCTGAAACTGATTCAATAGATTTCTGAAAGCCGGGATCACTAAAGGGAGAACCTGTTTTAGGTTCAAATACAAATTGATGTCCGCAACTTTTACATCTGCCACCATAGGCGGTGCGTTCTTTAAAGTTATTTTCGATACCGCAATTGATACACTTCATAATCTAATTTGTTGATGATTAAAACTTGCAGCCAATTGATTTTAGCTTAAATATCGACCTGCTGGGTTAAGAGAATATTATAATCTTCCCGTTGGCGAATTAACTGATGTTTTCCCTGTTGTAGTAGGACCTCCGCTGGTCGAGGTCGGTGCAGAAAGTGAGATGACATGGCGTAACCATAAGCGCCACAGTCTAAAATAGCTAGGATATCTCCCCGTTTAAGTTGAGGAAGTTGGCGATTTTTTCCCAGGTAGTCGCGGGAGTAGGTTGTATTTCCACAAACATCAGTAATATAATGGTTGGGTGTATCAGAAAATGATACAATTTCTCGATAATTTCCATAGACTGAGGGGACGGATAAATTAGCCACTGTGGTATCAACTCCCACTATCTGTTTTGGGGGTTGCCATTTAGTTGAGACTACTTGAGTTAATAGGGTTCCACAGGAGGCGATCGCCGACCTTCCCGGTTCAATAATTAAATCAATTTCTCGGTTAAGTTCTCGGTTAAGTTGAGTAAGTTCCGCCGTGATTTGTTGTCCGAAAAAATGCCAATCAAAGGCTGATTTTTGGTGTTGATAGGGGTAGCCAAAACCACCGCCAAAGTCCAGATATTGCCAATCTGGTAACTGTTGACCGATAGCTAACAGGGGTTTAATCACCTGAGTAAAAGAGGAAGTTGCATTAGTGCCAGTGCCGCGATAAAAATGGAGTCCGGTAATTTTTAAGCCAGCGGATGCGGCTATTTTGATGGCTTCTGGAAATTCCTGGGGATTAACACCAATGCGACTATCGCCATTAATTTCCGGCAGATTTAGCCGAAATCCTAACTTAGGTAAAAAATCGATTTTTAGTTGTTGGAAAACTTCCCCAAATAGCTGGAGTTGGTCGAGACTGTCTAAATTATAGGTAGTGATTCCCCAGTTTAATAATAATTGAAACTCCCGGTGATTTAAATTACTGCCACTATACACTATTTGCTGGGGATGAAAGCCAGCCTTGAGTCCTAAAAATGCGTCTCCTGGTGTATTGGCATGGAGTCCCCAGTTAGCCTGTTGAAAAATCTTGAGTAAGGCAATATTGCCATTAGTGACACTAGCGAATTTAAAGCGAGTTTTAGGATAGTTAACCGCCCCACCAATATGGTTAATTGTATCCTGGAGAATATCAGCATTATACACATACAGAGGGGAGCCATATATATCTAGTAATTTTTTCGCCAAGTCGGTAGAAAATGGCAACTTTTGAGACAGTTTAGGATTGATGGTTTTGGCTTCAGTGATATTCATGAATTGTTAATGTTATTTAACTGCTGTTATTTAACGGTAAATTCTGATTGGCTTAAAATGCGATCGCCTAAAAACATTTCCACCTGCCAATTTCCTGGTGGTGAAGTGGGACCCAACTGATGCCGACAGCGGGTATTCCAGACATCACTATCAATTGTACGAGTTTGATAGCGATTTTGATGGGCAAGTTGACCATTAGGATTAATCCAATTACATCCTAATTCTAGTTGACGACCCTTGGGAGTTTGTTGTAACCTAACTTGGTAGTAAACTGTGGGGGAGTTCTGGCGGTCTATGATGTCAAAATGACTAACCCGGTCGAATCGTTCTAAAGTCAAACGACTTTGATTTGGGTTAGCATAAACTTGGGCGATCGCCTGTTGTTGTTGATCAAACCATAGGGAACCGCCGCCGACAATAGCCACAGCAGCTAATCCCAATCCTACCATTAAGATTCGGTTTCGCTTGGTTTCCGCCGCCAAGACTTCCCGACGGCGAACTTGCATCAGCGCCTGATCAAGATTTTCAGTAGGTAAATTTAATTCCTCCAGAATTTCTTGGACTTGTTGGCGATCGAGTTCAGTTTCCTGAATTTGGGATAGGCGTTCAACTTCAGCAATCACCTGATCTAACTGTTGTTGAGTAAGTTTATTATTCATGTTGTCGGGTAAAATTCAGCTCAAACAATCGAAAATTCATATCTGATTACAACTTCAATTGACAATTAGCAAATTCCAGAGACTTAACAACTGATATCCTAAACAAATAGTATTAATATCTGTGGCATCCTTGAAACAATCATCAAGTTACTGGCAACTATTGCCCTATGTTCGTCCCCAGTCGCGAACCATCGCCAAGGCCCTAACCTGTACCCTAGTTTTTACCGCATTTTGGCCGCTATTAGCTTGGCTAATGGGTCAAATAGCCGGATATATTGGTCGGGGGGATGTAGAAGCGATCGCCCAAATTGCTGGGGTTGCTGCCATTATATTTCTAATTCGGGGAACTGTCCAATACGGTCAGGATACCCTGATGGCTAAAGCAGCCCTAAGCATCGCCCTAGACCTGCGAAAACAAGTATATACTCATCTTCATCGGCTAAATGTTGGTTACTTTGAAACCGCCAAAACGGGAGATTTATCCTATCGTCTCACGGAAGATATAGATAAAATTGGCGAAGTCATTAACAAATTATTTCATCAATTTATCCCCTGCATTTTGCAGTTAATAGTCGTCCTAGGCTATATGCTTTACCTGAACTGGAAACTTACCCTAGCCACCCTAATTATTGCCCCTCTGATGGCGCTATTAATTGGCTGGTTTGGGGAAAAACTGCTAACCTTTACCCGCCAAAGTCAATCCCGTATTTCTAACCTTTCTGCCCTATTGACGGAGGTATTTAGCGGCATCCGTTTAGTGCAAGCCTTCGCCGCCGAAGATTACGAAATCTCTCGATTTTCCCTAGAAGCAGAACACAACCGACAGGCGAAATTTTTGGCGGAAAGAATTAAGGCATTACAGTTCGTAGTAGTCGGCTTTTTGGAAGCGATGAGTGTAGTGTTTTTATTTTTCCTAGGAGGCTGGCAAATCTCCCAAGGTCAGCTAACGGGAACAGGTTTTATCAGTTATGTTACAGCCGTAGCTTTATTGATTGACCCCATTTCTTTAACCACCAGTAATTATAGTGACTTCAAACAGGGAGAAGCCTCCTGCGATCGCATTTTTGAACTGTTCGCCATTCAGCCCAATGTCATAGAAAAACCTGATGCGATCGCCCTTCCCCACGTCAAAGGAAAAGTTGAATATCGTCATGTCAGCTTTACCTATCCCACCTTGAGCCAAAACAGCCATAATCACCGCCAAGATTCTGCCCCTAATCAGCCCGTTCTCGTCGATTTTAATCTCTTAGTAGAACCCGGGCAAATGGTAGCCTTAGTCGGCGCGTCAGGAGCCGGAAAAAGCACAATTGTCAGCCTCCTACCTAGATTTTACGATCGCCAACAGGGTCAAATTATGATTGACGATATAGATATCCAAAATGTCACCCTTCCCAGTCTCCGTAGACAAATTGGCATAGTACCCCAGGAAGTCACATTATTTTCTGGTAATATTGCCCAAAACATTGCCTTTGGTCAAACTGATTATGATATTGAACAGGTAAAATCCGCCGCCAAAATCGCTAACGCCCATGATTTTATCAGCCAATTTGCCGAAGGTTATCAAACCATAGTAGGGGAACGGGGAGTTAACTTATCCGGTGGACAAAGACAACGAATTGCCATAGCCAGAGCAGTCTTATTAAACCCCAGAATCCTAATTTTAGATGAAGCGACATCATCCCTAGATTCCGAATCAGAAACCCTAATTCAACAAGCCTTAGAAAGACTCATGCGGGGGCGAACGGTTTTTATTATCGCCCACCGATTAGCCACCGTCCGCCGATCCGATCGCATTTTAGTAGTGGAACATGGTACAATTACCGAATCCGGGACTCATACTGAATTATTAGCACTTGGTGGTCGTTATGCTTATTTCTATTCCCAGCAATTTAGCAGTTAGACAATTACCGAACACTACCCCTAGACTCATCTCCGCCATTCTCGCGCTATGCAACCATCCCCATGGAGAATAGCAACAATTAACGGAAATTAGATCAAGTCTGTGGTAAATAGCTATTAATCTTGATAAAATTTGAGCGGGAGGCATTGTCGGGACTTTTCCCATAATCTCTGGCTCTGTACCCCAGGCGCAAAGCCTACCGACCTAAACAATTAATCGCGATCGCAATGGATGAAAATCTTCAGCAAGCCTACTACGAAATTGTTTACAGTTTGCTTGTCTACTCTCCAGAGAAATCTCTGCAAGTCCTCCAAGCCAATATGGCTGTAATTGACGAGGATTTTGTGCCATTTGTACAGGAAGTTTGCCAAGTTCTGGCAGATCGCAATTGTGAAGAAGATGCCCAACGATTAACAGAAATAGCCACTCAAATTCAAGAGTTTGGCAATGTCTCCACCCTCATTCAGCAGAAAATGCCAGCGCCTCCACCCCAGGAAGTAGCTAAACCTGTACCAGCAGTCGCCAGCACAGCATCCCCCCAAGTTTCTGAACAACCAAAAGCCGAATTACCAGCCCTAACTCCTGAACAAATTACAGCTAAACAATCCCAAGCTGAGGAACTTTTCAAACAGGGAGTTCAACAGTTCCAAAATAATGACTTCCAAGCAGCCTTTAAATCTTGGCAAGAAGCCCTAATTCTTTATCAGGAAGTCAATAACCATCGTGGGGCGATTAATTGTTTAGGCAAATTAGGTAATATCTATCATTCTTTAGGGCAATATGAACAAGCTATATCCGCCCATCAACAGTGTTTAGCTGTAGCCAGAAAAACTCAATATCCCCAGGGAGAAGCCAACGCCTACAGCAGTCTCGCCCATGTTTGCTATGCTATTGGTCAACATGATCAAGCCTTGTTTGGCTATCAGCAGGCTTTAGAAATAACCCAAAAAATTAACTATCGTTTCGGCGAGGTAAATGTGCTGGGTTCTTTGGGTCAATTATACTCAACTTTAGGGCGCTACGAAGAAGCGATCGCCCATACCAAACAAGCCGCTGAAAAAGCCGAGGAACTAGGTTATAAATTCGGAGAAACCAGCTTTTTAGCTAGTTTGGGGAGTGCATATACTGCCATAAAACAGTATGATAACGCCACCGCAACCCACCATCAAGCCCTCAAAATTGCCCGCAGTATTAATTATAGTTTTGGGGTGGCGAATAGTCTGAGTAATATCGGGATGACCTATCAAATTAAAGGAGATTTAGAGCAGGCGATCGCCTACCATAAACAGCACCTAGAGTTAACCCAAAAAATTCAGTCAACCCAAGGACAAATAATCGCTTTACTCAATTTAGGCGACACCTATTATCGCCAAGGAGAAGGACAGAATGCCATTGACAACTATCAACAAGCCTTAGCGATCGCCAGAGAAACCGGAGATTTGCGCCAAGAAGTCAAAGCACTTAATAATTTAGGTCAGACATACCAAGCTATTAAAGACTTTGATAATGCGATTCAAGCCTTTGAACAAAGTTTAGAAAAAACCACCCCCTTGACCCTTCCTATGCACTGTTTACTAGCAGCCAGACATCTGGGGGATATCGGATTTTCGCAGCAAAACTGGTCCTTGGCTATAGCAGGTTATAGTCGCGCTATTGAAACTGTAGAAACCAGTTACACAAATATTATTCCCACCACTCATCGCCAGGAAGTTACTAGGGAAGTCGCCGGGTTATATAGTCGCATGGTGCAGACCTGTATTAATGCTGATCAGCAACAGTTAGCTTTTGAATATGGGGAACGTTTCCGCATTCAACATTTAGTCCGCTTGCTGTCCAATAATTATGCCGGAATAGATCAACAATTAACCGAACTTGTCGAAAAATATCAACGGCTTCATCAGCAAATTGACACTCTCCATTTTCGCCGTCAGTCTGATGAAATGAAACAGTTTGCAGCAGCAGGAATTAGGATGAATAGTATTGCTATATTCCGGGCGGAAACAGCTACACTCAATGGTTTGGATACTCAAACTGACCAATTGATTAATCAGATACGCTCCCTAGACCCCTTCCTGGCTGGTCTGCTGCGAGTTGAACCGTGGAGTCAAGAAATCCTACAGAATTTCATACATTCTCGAACGGCTTTATTGAGTTTCTATACATCCGAAAAATGTGCCTATATTTTTATAGTAAAACAGGGAAGTAATGATGATGCTTGGTCATCGACAAACACCCTAGAGATTGCCCTGCATATATGTCCTGACCAATCAGGGGAAAACTTAGAAACTTGGTTGACTAATTACTGGCTAAAATTGGATATAGACAGCCCAACAAATAGCCGCGATCGCATGAAAGAGATGTTGGCAGAATTGGCTCAACGTCTGGATATTGACCGCCTGATTAGTGAACATCTCGTGGAAGTTGACGAACTGCTAATTATTCCGAATTTAGTCTTACATCGCTGTCCCTTTGTGGCTTTACCAATTGCTGGCGGCGAGGAATTTTTAGGCGATCGCTTCCGGGTCAGAATCGCCCCCAGTAGCCATATTCTCAATTTATCCAGTCAAGTTAGAGAAACCCGCCAGTCTCAGCCTCATTCTCAGATAACAGCATTAAACACCTCAACCCCATGGGGATTAATTGGCAATTCTCAACCTACCTCACTACTAGCAACTTATGAATGTGCAGCCTTAGCCCAACGCTATTCTATCCCCTCAGAACAGTTGCTAAATGACCAGATTAATCTGAATCAGTATCAAAAGTTACTGAAATCTGCCCAAGTTTTATATATCGGAAATCCCATTACCTTTAATACCAACAATCCCCTATCCTCTCAACTCAATTTAGGCACAGAATCCATATCTCTACAAGACTTGTTCAATATGCGATCGCCCCAACTCCTAGAAGTATTCATTTCCCGCTGTCGGACCTGTACAACAGCTTCCGACCCAAACCGCAACCCTTCCCCAATAGATCAACAATTCATCAACTTTAGTAGTGCCTTTTTGGGTATGGGAGCCACAACAGTTATTTATCCCCTATGGTCAGCCGGAGAAATTCCCACCACCCTCTTTAGCCAATTCTACTATCAATATCGTCAAGAATTAAGCCCCCTAGAAGCCCTCAAACAGGCTCAAATTAGACTCAGAAGTTTAACCAAAACCGAGTTAATGGCAACTTACCAGCCCGAATTAGAGAGCTATTTTGAACAGATAACATCTCAGGAAAACCTCAAACAAATTAATGACCAAAAAACCATTTTAGCCAGCTTCAACTTACAAGATTTTCCTTTTGCTAACCCCTACTACTGGGCTGCATTTACCTTAGCTGGGTTGGGGTAATATAAATACCTAATTATAAGATATAGCCGACCTTCCCTGAAACCCTCCTCTAATTCAGCTATCTAGCCGACTTTACCGACACAGGACACAATCAAGATTCTTTTGATCCTCATCCGGACTGAGAATCAACCCATAGAAAAATGAATTATAGCACTTGGATTAGGGGAGACCGATAATGCACGATATTAATCCCACAGTTAACTTCAGCGCCACCGGGATGGCGGCCGAGATTTCCTCAGAGGATATGCGATCGCTTTTATATAAGATTGAGGCAGAACTTCACAAAAGCGAGGTTTATCAGATTGCTCTGCAAAGCCTCCAAAAAATGTTAGGGGAAGTCGCCACTAAAGCTGAAATAGTCATCAAAGCAGTTGGTAGAGAGGCGATCCAGCTTTCTGTTAAACAGTTAATCCGACAGCAGAGAATGATGTTGGTCAGTGCTGATCAAACCGTCCTTGTTCCACCCCCACAGCCTCCGGTCTATTCTCCAACACCTGAGACCACATCTGAAACCCCCTCATCCCCATCAACCGTAGAAGTATCTACTGAAAAACCCAAACCGCCAACAGATAATTCTCCCTTATCCTCACCAGAGGATCACGACAACTCCCATAGCCAACTAAAAACCCCTCAAAAACATTCCACCCCCAAACCCAAGACCCCCACAACCAAGAAGAAAAAACCCAAAAAACTCACCCCCGCACAACAGGCCGAAAAATCCCAAAAAAGGCGGGAAATTTGCCTGTGTCAAATCGGCAAAAAATTACAAAAAACTCGCGCCGAGCATGGCATCACCTTACAGCAAGTTCATCATTATACTCTCATCCCAGTTAAAGTTATACAAGCGATCGAAAAAGGTCAAATCGATCGCCTACCCGAAGATATCTATTTGAGAGGGTTTATATGTCGTTTAGGTAATGCTTTCGGACTGAACGGCAGTGCTTTAGCCGGAGCCCTACCCACTCCCAGTCCTGACCCTACCCTAGTTCGTTCTTGGTCAAAAATTGAATTAGACTCTAGGTTTTATCTGAATTCGGTTCACCTATATTTAGGTTATACCGCCATTTTAGCAGCTTCCCTCGGTGGCATTGCTTGGATAGCCGATCAACCCCTCCCAGAAACTGAATTACCGCCGGAGCTACCTGAGACTAAACCCGATAGTAAATCTGAATCCGAAGCCAAATCCGCCGTACCAGGTTTAAAAAACCATCAGCAAGGCATTGTTTTAGGAGCAGATATCGCCCCACCAGAAACAATCTCCCCAGAATTAATCCCACAGGAATTAATTAGCATGGAGTTAAGCAACTTTATGAATAACCCCTAACGGTTGTAATAAGAGTGACTTTTACGCAAATATTGATATTGCTCAGGGTCTTTAGATCCCTTCGTCACGGGATGAGTAGCTGTCGTCGCAGTTTTGTGTTCCTCCTCATCCCCTACCAAGGGAGTCGAACTTCTCAACAAATCCCGTTGAACAGCAGCCAAAGCCTGACGCACTGCTATTTTCACCTGCTCATAACAGTCATCAGTCCCCCGCCGCTTTTGATGTAGCCATCCTTCTCTACTACAAGCATAAAGAGGTGGTAAACGGTTTAAAGCATAGGTTTCTACCTCCACCCGTTTAATATATTGAGTTAGCCGAGGAGACATCGAAACTAACTGTCGTCGGACTTCCTCAGACACCAGATCTTCCATAACATTATGGTATTTTCTGGATTTAATGGTTTCCATAATCTCAATCCCCCAAAATCTACAAAAACCCGGATTAGCCATAACTCCACCGGGCTCAATATTGGTTACATAAGCAAAGTCGCCTATCCAATACTTTCACAGTCTATTATTAACCATTACAGCACTTTGATCGCTAAACGTCCAGATCACGAATACTCCTATTTTAACACTAAATCTGTTAAGTCCTCCAGGGTTTGCAGTTCACTATCCCCCGCCAAATAGCCAATACCTCGGTGTAAATGTAGCCGAAATTGTTGTTCGAGGGTTTCCGGCGAAGTTCCCAAGCCATCCTCATAACAGCGTTGCTTGAGAGCAATTGTTAAAATATTAGACATATCACCCGCAAACACCCGCCAGGTTAGTTCCACATTACTATAATTAGCGATCGGCACCGGAGAAGGAGGGCTCGACTCCCCCAGAGAACGACAGAAACCCCAGCGACATAAAATATTCCATTGGTCAATTTTAGTGATTCGTTTGAGTTTAATCAATTGGTCTTTAGCCGTTTCCGATAGGCGAAAACGCTCAACTGGTGGTTCCATAATCTCAGTAACTCTCTAACAGTTTCTGTTAAAATTTATACATCATTTCTGATGCAACCTACAGTATTGCTACCAAATAAATTCGCCTTTTCAAGTTTAGCATTGGTTAAATCAGCCCCACTTAAATTAGCATGACGAATTAAAGTAAAACTCAAATCAGCACCGTTAAATTTAGCATTACTTAAATCAGCACGAGTAAAATCAGTACCCTTTAAATTACTCTGACTTAGATTAGCACCCTGTAAGCAAGCACTGCGTAAACGACTTTTACTTAGGTCAACTCTGATTAACTCAGCATCCCGTAAATCGCTGCGGTTAAAATTAACTCGTCTCAGGTTTGCTCCATTAAAATTACCTTCTGTAATATTAGCTTGATAAAAGTTAGCTCTGTGTAAGTTAGCACCCTTGAAATTAGCACCCTGTAAGTCTGCACCCCTGAGATCAGCACCTTCTAAATGTGCGCCTTCTAAATTACCGCCTCGTAGGTTCGCATTGCGTAAATTAACTCCCCGTAGATTAGCATGAGCTAAATTAGCCTGGTTTAACTTAGCTGATTCTAAATTACCATTACTTAGATCGGCACCCTGTAGGTCACAGCCTTCTAAACTGGCTGCCATTAAATTAGCCTTAATTAAACAAGCCGATCGCAAATTCGCTCGTTGTAACTGAGCAGTTGTTAGACTCGCATAACTCAGATTCACATCTTCAAGATCCGCACGTCTTAGGTCTGTTTTTACCAAACTCGCCTCTTGCATATTAGCTCCCTTCAGATTAGCAACAGCTAATTTAGAACCGTTGAGAATAGCATGGCTCAGGTTCGCTTTGGCTAAATTTACCAGTCGCAAATCTAGTTTAATTAAACTCATTCCTTTGAGGTTTTTTTCGCGCATATCTGCACCTTTAAAATCTATGGTTTTGAGGTTCACTCCTTTCAAGTTTTTCTGGCGCAGGTCTTGTCCTTGGAACTGAGAAAATAGCCGAGATGTTTCTAGATCGGTCGGGGCTGGTAATGTGCCATCATCAGATTTAATCGAGACTAAATTATACTGTATATTTTCGGTGAACAAAGTAGATACTAAGTTGAAAACCTCTAAAAAATTGATGACAATTTTACATTGCTGTTCATCGGAATTTTGATAATAATTAATAATCCGAGAAATACACAAATCCAGATGCTCTCGACTGTTGGCCGAAATTAAAACTACTTTCATTAAAATAATTGCTAATGTCAAATGAGTGGCGTGCTTCATTGACAAAGTGAAATTAGGGGAAGGATTACCATTACTCCCAATTGTCAAAAATTCCAGTGTCTGATTACAAACTATCTGGATCATATTGCCATTAATATGACGATCGCTCCATTGGTTGCCTAAATCATTTAGCATTTTATCTAGGCGGGAACTAATCACATTAAAGGGATGTTTGGAGTCAAAATTTAAAATCAAATAATCATAAAACTTATGTTTAAATTCTCGGTATTTTAAGGCTTCTACCTCTTGTAACAATTGGTCGGCTTTGATTTTGCTTTTCGAGACACTTTGAGTAGAAATTGCCTTTTTAATTAAAGTAATAACTTCCGAACCAAGATGGGTAGGATTTTTTAAATCATTCTGGGGATAATTGGAAGACTCAGAACGGGATAAATACATAGCTAATTCAAACTTGTATGTGTCCCGGAGTTTTTGTGATAAATTTCTCGCTACTTCTCGATGTTCCCAAGAGTTTTCAGGGTTAGCATATTGAGAAACTAATAAATAGGTTTTATAGCGATCGCTCCAATTCTGACTAACCGTTACCTGGGTGACAGCCTTAATATCTTGATAATCAGAACTATCTAAAAATTGAATTAACCAATTATGTAAACAAATATGTTCTTCATCACCCCCAAACTCCTGCTCTCTAACTTCATTCAGCTTGGTAATTAGTTTTTGTACACACTCAGAATATCTCCCTACATACCAGTTATTGATTAAAATATAACAAGTGCGCTTGATTAATTCTTGAAATTTTTGCTGTTGATTTTTAGCAATCAGATACTGAAAACTTTGTTTAATTTCCCTGTCAATCGGGCCAGCAAATTTCAGAAATAGTGCTTCAAATTTAGCCAAAACTTCATCGGGTTTTTCCTGTTTTACCCTCTCGATAAAATACTGATAAATTTTCTCCTGCACTATCTCAGTGTCGGACTGAGTATAATGTAATGCCGAGGATTTTTCCCCGGGGTCATAATTTCCACTAGGTTTCTCCAAACTTGCCATTGATAGACCCCTTTAATTGCCCTATATTTCCGATAACTGACCTAAATCAACCCTTCCACAAATATTTAGCCTTTGTGATTAAGGTTATTTAGTCTAATTGCAGGTGTAAAGTCACTGTCAAAATTTGATCAAATTTGGGGATTCCCTCGGCTACAGCCAGCACTTCCCTAGCAGTTATACCATTGTCAAAATAGCTAGGCAGGGGTTAGACTGGCTGTGTCTATGGTATGGAAAACATGAACTAACTTGATATTCCTCAACATGAAGCCTAAGAACGCAGCCGACGAGCGATCGGTTCCAAATTAGGATCAGTGCGAGCCTCTTTCCCATATCGGGGATTTAAGTTAATAGCCTGTTCCAGATGTTCAGTCGCCAAATCAACCTGACTATTTATGGCATAAGCCATAGCCAAATTATAGCAAGCATCAGCATAATCTGGTTGCACCTCTAAGGCCCGTTTAAAGCTATCCATCGCGATCGCATCTTGCTCCAATTTTAGCAAAGTATAACCCCGATAATTCCAGGCTTTGGCCAAACTCGGATCACAGTGGGTCGCCACATCAAAAGACTTAACCGCCTCCTCATAACGTTCTAACACATCCAAAGCCATACCCCGATTTAACCAAGCCACCCCATCATCTTGATGCACCTTCACCGCTCGGTCGAAAGACTCAAACGCTTCCTCATGGCGCTGTAACTTTCCAAGAGCGACACCACGATCGACCCAAGCCTGATGGTAATCCGGTTTCAATTCTAAAGCTCGATCATAGCAAGCGATCGCCTCCTCTAACCGTCTCAAACGGCTTAAAGTCATACCCTGATTTAACCAAGCTCGATAATCATCAGGTTTCCGCGTCACCACCTGATTAAACATTTCTAAAGCCGCCTCAAACTGACCCTTAGCAAAATAGGAATTACCCTGATGCACATAATCTTCCGCAGTCATAAACATTTCAGGATTTGCCGCCTTAATCTTAGCCATATCCTCATTAACTGCTGCTAACTTCTGCAAAATTTCTGACAAAGCAGACTCAGCGATAAAAGTCGGCGAAATCTCAGCCAAATCCTGCAAAATGCGCTGTTTCTCAGTAGTCGCAGACTCTTGCAGCATCACCAATTTCGCCAAGATTTCATCCTTTTGATTCTGTGCTTCCGAATAAACCGTTCCCAACTGTTTAATAATCCGCTGTTTCTCTCCTTCCGCATCAGACTGCATCACCTCTAACTGTTCAGATAATGTACTTTCAAACTTATCTAATTTCTGGAAAGTACCATCTTTGCGATCGCGAATTTCCGTTTTTAAACCATTCAACTGATTTCCCACATCAGTTTGCAACATTTCCAGCTCTTGTAAAACCCGCTGTTTCTGACCTTGGATACCCGTTTGCGCCTCCGTAACCTGAGCGACAAACTCACTTTCCAATTGTTTAAGAGACTGAAACTTATCCCGAATCCGATCTTGAATTTTCAACTGAGCATCAGCAATTTGAGTCGCCAGAGTCTCCCCTAACCTCTCCAAATCTGATAAAGCAACTTCCACCTTTTTCTGAGCTTCCAATTCCGCTTGCTCACGAATATTTGACAATTGAGGCGAAAACTCCGCCGCCATTTGGCTGATATTTTCCAACACTAAATCTCGTTGTTTTCTCACTTCCTGTTGCCACTGTGCCAGTTGAGTAGAAAACTCCCTTTCTGCACCCTTTAACAGAGACAATACCGCTTGTTTTTGTTCATTAACATCATCTGGCACCGTCGAAATATCCCGCGTTGATACTTCCCCAAGCTGTTTCAAATTATCAACAATTAACTTTTGTTCCTGTTTGGTCTGATCTTGCAATTGTGCTAATTCTGTAGAAAATTGACCAGCCGACTCTTGCAACTGCTCCCACAATACCTCTCGCCGATTTCCCAAATCATTATGAACCTGAGAAAATTCATTTTCCAGAGTATCCACCAACCTCTGTAAATCCTGTTGAGCCAACTCTCCCCGTTCATCCACCTGTTGTTTCAGTTCTCCCATACGGGCAGTTAATTCCCGTTGTAAATGTTCTCGGGTTTCCCGTAGTTCCTGAATCTGCTCTTCAAACTTTAATAGCGCCTGTTCCCTGGACTTGACGAACTCCGATTGCATAGCGTTCATTTCTTCTCGCCGAGTTCCCAGATCTTGCTCAAAACCCTCAGCTTGCTGATTCAATTGACCAGCTAACACTTGGGTACTTTTCATCAAAGTTTGTACCTGTTCATTCCCGCTGGTGATTTTATTTTCCAAGTCCCCCAGTTCGTTTAGATGGGTTTCCACAATTCCAGTAACTTCATGAATTACCGATCGCCGTAAAATCCACAAAGCAGCGATCGCCGCCGCCAACAGCAAAGCCAACAACAACAGCAGCAAATTAAACAAAGCCATTGTCCGGCTAAAAATTTGGTTCGCTTCCGCCTGTACCGCCTCCTGTAGTCGCAGTTCATTCTGTAATCGTTCCACCTCCGCCGGACTGACCTCGACGGGGTTAGACTGACTACGGGCTACATCAACCGACAGCACAAAGGCTGAGATCATAATACTACTTACGGACATTAATGCTAAAACGGCTGGATTCTGGCGCTGCATTACAATTCCTTCCTTAAAATCAGAGTCAGTCGAGAACAGCCGGAACTGCCCTGCTTGTATCTTAAATTATCATTCTACTCTATCGCGATTTTGCCACAGCCTGCCTCATTCTGCCAGAGATGGCTTGGGAAAATACCAGCCACATGGTATAGTGGCGATCGCGCGGTCAATTTTTGCACCACCATGACACCATTATCCCCAATCCCATTGCACCAGCAGTCTCTGTCCCTTGACCATCAGACCCTCACTCAGGTTTTGGTTCAGACTCCAAACCTCTTGATTATTCAGGATTTGGATGGGGTTTGTATGGGATTGGTCAAAGATCCCCTTCAGCGCCAGATTAGTTTAGATTATGTGCGCGCCGCTTCCCTTTTAGATGGTCATTTTTACGTTTTGACCAATGGAGAACACATCGGCACTCGTGGGGTAAATGGTATCATTGAACGAGCCATCGGTGATCCCAACTTAGTAGCCACACAAGGGCTTTATCTTCCCGGTTTAGCTGGGGGCGGCGTGCAATGGCAAAATCGCCAAGGACAAGTATATCATCCTGGGGTTACTGATGCTGAGTTGGAATTTTTGGCGATCGTTCCCCGTGCTCTTCGCGCCCGACTACAAAGATTTTGTCAGACACATCAGGATATTTTGTCCCCTGAAGATATAGAAAAATGTATTGATGCTTCCGTTTTGGATAATCAAGCATCACCAACCGCTAACTTAAACTCATTTTACGATCGCCTCCATAATCACCATCAAGTCTATGCCGACTTACAACAGGACATTCATCAGTTAATGATGGATTTACTAGAAAAAGCCAGGGCGCAAGGCTTAGAAGACTCATTTTTTGTTCACTATGCCCCCAATTTAGGCCGAGATGCACAGGGTACAGAAATTCTACGTCCCGCGCGGTTAGGAGACTCTGGTACTACCGATTTTCAGTTTATGATTAGGGGTGCAATTAAGGAAGCCGGGGTCTTAGCGTTGTTGAATCGTTACTATTTTCAACGCACCGGAAGTTATCCCCTCGGCGCAGATTTTCATGTCCGCCAGTGTCCACAGGCGATCGCTGATTTATTAGAGTTAGTCAAAGCTAATTTTGACCCCCAACAAATGCCTTTAATCGTCGGCGTAGGTGATACCGTAAATAGCCAATTTCAACAAGTAGATGGTAAATTAGAAATCCGGCGTGGTGGTAGCGATCGCAACTTTTTATTATTAATTCAGGAAATCGGCAAAGCATTCCATACCGGAAATATTATTATCTATGTAGATAGTTCCCAGGGAGAAGTAAAAAATCGCCAGCCTCTTACATTAGGAACCAATGAGGATGGAATACTAGAAGTAGTTGCTGGACCCGGCGACCCCCTAGACACAGAAGATCCCCTCACCCTCAATGTCGCATTTCCTCAAGGACATCTCCAATATATTGACTTTTTCCAAAAAGTCGCCCAAGGTAGATCCAATTAATAGATCAGCCGCATCAACCGTTAACCTGTCCCGTTTCCACATCCAAACAGCTTATAATTCTCCCCAATAATCATCGCCAACCCGGGGGAACGCTCATTGGCTTTCACCTATCCTAACTTGGGAAGTTGACTCCTTAATTCATTGACTGGGAAGCCTTGAGGATAAGTCGCTGATTGCTTTCCGTTTTGAGACTTGAACCTGGGATGGCGTGCTATTCCAGAAAAAAGTTACTGAAGGCCTTATCTAAATGCTTCAAAGACTCTTGTTGGTGTAGCCTTCCCAGGGAAAGGACTGGACTGGCTACCTCAGTCAACCAGGGGAGTTCTTTCTGTGAAGTGGGCAGTTGGTTAGCGGATGATTTGGTATAAGATAGTCCTGAAACCTTGCCTTGTCTACCGAACCCTTACATTAGGGCTGACCAAGTTAACGGATATGTATAGCAGCACGTAGTCAAGTCTTCACAAAAGACTAGACTCTGAGACCAAAACATACTACAATCCACATCGGTTCACGAGGATTGACTCAAACCAGAAAACTGGTTATAACTTCCAGTAAAATTTGGTGTTTGAGAAAAAAAATATGGCAAACTGCTAGGGGGTCATCTTAGCAACCGCTTTCTCGTATTCCAATCAACCGAGTTAGGCAGTGCTGTTGGTGCATAGTCTAAACTACAGCCTCTGGCAGGTTGTATCCTATCAACATAGCCAAGATAGCCTTGAACAAAGAATTAATTAAATTGGGGACGTAAACACCAGTGGGCTTTTTTAATCGCTTTTCCTTATCACGGGACATGGGCATAGACCTAGGAACCGCCAACACCCTCATTTATGTATCAGGAAAGGGAATAGTTCTGCAAAAACCATCCGTAGTTGCCATTAACCAAGACGACAAAACACCATTAGCAGTAGGAGAATCGGCCAAAAAAATGTTAGGTCGCACCCCTAAAAACGTCCGTGTTGTGCGTCCTCTGCGTAATGGGGTGGTTGCAGATGTAGAAGCAGCAGAACAGATGCTGAGACTATTTATCCGGGAAGTTAATGACGGAAAAAAACCTCTTTTTGCTCCTCGGATTATAATTGGCGTTCCCAGTGGTGTGACTGGGTTAGAACGACGGGCCGTAATTGAAGCCGCAACCCAAGCCGGAGCCGGAGATGTCAAACTGCTGGATCAATCGATCGCTGCAGCTATTGGCGCTGGTCTTCCCGTGGTAGACCCCACAGGAAATATGATTGTTGATATTGGTGGCGGAACCACAGAAGTAGCTGTACTCAGCTTAGAAGGAAACGTCCTGAGTGAGTCCCTCAGAGTCGCCGGGGATGACCTAAACGAGGCGATCATCCAATATATGAAAAAAGTCCATAATTTAGTAATCGGGGATCAAACCGCCGAAGAGATTAAAATAAATCTAGGTTCAGCTTATCCTATTGATGGCGAAGAACAATCTATTATGGAAGTTAGGGGGATTCATTTGCTCTCAGGATTACCTAGGACTGTGACCATTAAAGCCGCAGAAATCCGCGAGAGTATGCTAGAACCACTATCAGACATTATTACAGCCATTAAACGCACCCTAGAGCGAACCCCCCCAGAACTAGCGGCCGATATTATAGATCGAGGAATTATGTTAACCGGGGGAGGAGCTTTGATGAGAGGCTTAGATGCTCTGATTAGTCACGAAACTGGTATTGTCACCCATGTGGCTACAGATCCCCTTTCCTGTGTAGTATTGGGAACTGGACGGGTACTAGAGAATATGGAACAGTTTGAACGGGTATTTACACGGCAACTGCAAAATCCGTAGCTGTTTTGTTGAATGATTTTTGTAGGCTGCTGCGGAGCCAGAATTTAATCCAAGATTTGCTTAAAATCTTAGGACAATAAGGTACAATACCCCAAAAGATTCGCAACTCAATAATGAATATACGGTCAAACCCCAGACCATGCCAAATTTCCCTGACGACATACTCATCAAGTCGGATTCTTCATGGTAAAATCCAATCATGCCTTACAAAGCTTTCCGAACCAAACTAAAACTCAATGACCGTCAAGCCACCTTGATGGCCAAACACGCGGGGTATGCTCGATTTGTGTTCAATTGGGGATTACACTTATGGATGTCAGCTTATGAAGAGGGACTCAAGCCTAACGTCAACTCCATCAAAAAGGTTTTTACTCATTATGTGAAACCTCAATATCCTTGGATGTCTGAATTGTCTTCTAAAGTTGATCAATATGCCTTCATTAATCTAGGGGATGCCTTTAAGCGCTTCTTCAAGGGAATAAGCAGTTATCCTAAATTTAAGAAGAAAGGCCACCATGATAGTTTTACGCTTGACAATTCCGGAAAGCCATTCAATCTGTCAGGAACTCGCCATAAGCTGCCTTTTGTGGGCTGGGTTTCTACATTTGAGGCTCTACCCGAAAGTTGGGTTAAGAAAGTCACCCTAACGCGCCAAGCAGGGGACTGGTATATGAGCTTTTTTGTAGAAATCACGCCAGAAATTACACCGAAATATCGAGAGAGAATCGGGGTAGACCTAGGAATTAACAATTGGGCGACTTGCTCCGATGGGACCCAATTCTCTAATCCCAAGGCTTATAAAGCAGCCACCAAAAAACTAGCTCGATTACAACGTCATTTAAGTCGCAAAGTCAAAGGCTCGAAAAATTGGGCCAAATGTCTCTTAAAAGTTCAAAAGCTACATCAAAGAGTAGCAAACATTCGGCGGGACACCATTCATAAAATCACTACTTTTTTGGCTAAGAACCACAGCCAAGTAGTCATTGAAGATTTGAATGTGTCAGGTATGCTGAAAAATCATGGTTTGGCGGGTTCTATCGCTGATGCTTCATTTTATGAGTTCCGTCGGCAACTAGGTTACAAGGCAGAACGTTATGGTTCAAAGTTGATTATTGCCGATAGATTTTATCCATCCAGTCAACTTTGTTCTAATTGCGGTTATCGTCAAAAAATGCCCCTAGTCCGTCGGACTTTTGAATGTCCAAACTGTGGCTTGAAGATTGATAGAGATTTGAACGCCAGTATAAATTTAGAAAAATCGCCTGGTTCCGACGATTACACTTGTGGACGGGGTGCTGCCGACAGTCCCGGACGAAGCAAGAAATAAACATCAATATCCGGCTATATCCGGTTTTGTTTAAGTTTTATAGAGCAGCAGCAGGAATAGATGGGTACACGCACCTGGTGGAATCGATACGGTTCACAATTAGCACTGCTGAGTTTAGCAGTTTTCACAGCATTATGGGTAAGACAAACCCAAGGTGCAGCACTGTTTGAGGTCTATTATTGGATAACTCGCCCGTTTCAACTTCAATCTGAACAAAGATTGGAACAACAACAACAAGCTGAGTCCCTTAATCCTATTATCCAAGGACTTGAAGCTAGAGTTGAAGAATTGGAACAGCAAAACAAAAGGTTAGGAGAACTGGTGGACTATGTTTCTACTAGACCTAATTTTAAAGGTGTGGTGGCTCCGGTGATTGCTCGTAGTCCTGACCATTGGTGGCAACAGATAACTTTGGGGCGGGGAAGTCAAGCGGGTATTAAAGAAAATGCCTTAGTTATGGGACCAGGTGGTTTAGTGGGACGCATTATTAGTGTCACCCCCAACACCAGTAAAGTTCTGCTGGTGACTGACCCTACCAGTCGTATTGGTGTGGCGGTGGCCCGCAGTCGCCAGATGGGTTATTTGCAGGGTCTCAATAACAATCAGGGAGTTCTGGCGTTTTTTAATACTGTTCCTGATGTTCAACCGGGAGATGTGGTGACAACTTCGGTATTTAGCCAAATCTTACCACCGGGTTGGCCAGTGGGTAAGGTGGTATCTGTCGATATTAATAAAGCCACAGGACCAGAGGCGGCGATCGCATTTTTTGCTCCCCTTGATTCCTTAGAGTGGGTGGTGGTTTACCAAAATGAGCAACAGTCTTCAGCCTTGAATAACCCATCACCCCCAGAGTAGGGGCGAGTTCAGATGATTGGTGAACCCCCCCATACAAATGATTTGGATAATCCAATTTTTAAGATTTAAATGTATATCACAACTGGCCAATTACTCAATGCTCTGATTAATGTGGGTTCTGCGATCGCCTGTATTTTATTGATGCTGGTTGAAGTCCCTGGTGTTGATATGTTTGGTATTGGTCCTAATTGGCCGGTCATCTGGTTAGTAGCTTGGAGTCTCAGGCGATCGCTTCCACAAGCTATTATTGCTGGTTTAGTTATGGGTTTCCTAAGTGATAGCATCAGCGCCCCACAGCCAAGCCATGCGGTTCCATTAGTCATTGCTGCTGTCATCACCTTCGTACTTTCTAAATTGGTGCTCAAGAATATCCAAGAAGATTTTATCTCCGTGGCTATGATTGTATTTGGCATGGCGATCATTGTCGAGATGATCAGAGCCTTACAATTTAGCCAATGGGGCTTAGGAACCATTACAAATGATTTGGCAGACATTTGGAGCGATCGCCAAAAAATTGCCATCAGTTCAGCCATACTCAGTAGTTTATTGGCTCCTGTAGTCTACTTTCCCCTCAGTCGTTGGTGGAAATTCCACCAAAAATATCATCAAATCCCATCTCTGAGAAACCGTTAAAGCTAATCCCCAATGCAGCAAGTCCTAATTGCCCAACTCAAACCAAACCCCTCTCGATCGCAATAAAAGCTATTTGGAGCATGATTTAATCTCAAATTAGGTTAATATTTTAGGGCAATAGGGTCTAATAT
>NZ_JARPLU010000610.1:0-274 GCF_032349615.1 Limnospira sp. PMC 1279.21
TCAGCCGGTTCTCGGGCGGCACGTTGCGGGGCATCATCGCGAGGTTGCCCAGGAAGGAATTGCCCTGCTCGACGCCGTCCTCGACGTAATAGGCGTGGCCGATCGTGTCGTAGACGACGTTGCCTTCGAGGCGCAGGTCGTTCGTCTGGTGGACCACGATGCCGCGCTGGAAAGTGTGGTGGATGCTCACGTTCTCGATGTAGCTGTCCGCCGCGTCCGTCATGAAGTGGAAGTGCACCGGATAGCGGCCCATCTCGCCCGAGATGCCGAGCGA
>NZ_JARPLU010000611.1:0-271 GCF_032349615.1 Limnospira sp. PMC 1279.21
ACTGGGACATCATTTGTCAGGAGATGTCCGCATGGTTGTCGTTGCCCACAAAGACCGATTGGCAATATGGGGATTTGACTTGTTTCGATGGCTCTGTGAGCAAAACAGGTGCTCACTCATGGTTCTCAACCAGACAAGTCTCAGTCCAGAACCAGAAATGGTTGAGGACATCCTCGCCATCCTCCACTGCTTCAGTTCCCGATTATACGGACGGAGTAAATACAAAACTCAGGTCAAAGAAGATCCGGATTTACCCCAGCCCAGAGCTAAG
>NZ_JARPLU010000612.1:0-270 GCF_032349615.1 Limnospira sp. PMC 1279.21
CTTAGTCATCTCGTCCTCTCCATTATACGTCCTAAGTTTTCTGTCTTGTGCTATATAAGGCTGGAATGACTAACACTCTTTAAAGCCGTAGAGGTGAATAATCCTCCTAATACCACGATGGCGAGGGGTTGTAGAACTTCATTTCCGGCCCCCTGTGCGATCGCCAAGGGTAGCATTCCCAGAGCAGAAGTTAAAGCTGTCATCAGGATAGGATTTACAGCCTTTACACAAAACACAAAGTACAGTATAATGTATGGCTATTGTATAAGA
>NZ_JARPLU010000613.1:0-270 GCF_032349615.1 Limnospira sp. PMC 1279.21
ATTCGTATCGGCTTGCCATCATTATCCCAGCTAGCCTGACCTGCATCTAAAAACCAACGATAGTTTCCTTGTTTGGTTTTGATCCTGAATACTTCTGAATATCTTTCATTTTGGGTAAGGTGAAGGTGAAGTTTTTCAGAAACATTTTCCACATCATCAGGATGTACCATCTGCATAAATTCCTCAATGCCTTCATCCCTGGCTTCCTCTGAATTATAACCTAATAGTTTTTTCCAAATGGCAGAATACTGAATGGTGTTTTTTTTAATA
>NZ_JARPLU010000614.1:0-269 GCF_032349615.1 Limnospira sp. PMC 1279.21
ATAAAACCAGCGTTCAGTCTTGACCTTGAGTTCCCTGCCTTGTTTGGATTCCTCCAAACGTCGGGACATATAAACAGTTATGGGGATGGTCAGAAACGAGATACGAGTTTCTTGTATTCAACCAAGGGGTTGAAGTCCCCACTAGGAGGTTATTTCGAGCATCTCAGCCCTATTTCATTCCTAAACATCTCGCACACTCACTTATTTATTAGCAGAGCCAATGAGGGGTTTAAACGTTCCATCTATGCGGGCATTCCATCTTTAGATTT
>NZ_JARPLU010000615.1:0-266 GCF_032349615.1 Limnospira sp. PMC 1279.21
CAAAGGGTGCAGGAGCCACCAACAAGTTCCCTGCTGCGTCGGTAGCAGCTTCTGGGGCTACCTCCACAGTCAAATTCCCCTCAAAGTTGGGGCTAGGAGTTACCAACAGCGTATATTCACTAGGGCTAACTGTGGTTAACTCACCAGCCGTGCCATTGGTGACATTAATGTCATCAACAGTAAAGTCTGTGACCGCTTCCGAGAAAGTGAAGGTAAATACAACATCCCCCGTAGCAATATCCGCATCGCTAGTTATGTTGACCGTA
>NZ_JARPLU010000616.1:0-265 GCF_032349615.1 Limnospira sp. PMC 1279.21
CTCAGTTAAGTCCGGTTGATGAACCAAGAATCCCCGTCGCGTGACTCGCGGGGAGCATGATTTAATCTCAAATTAGGTTAATATTTTAGGGCAATATGGTATAAGAAGCGAGAAGAGTTGAGGATAAACCTATTGCCAGATATGTCAAACCCAAGGAAGCCGCCCAAATCCTTGGAGTCCATGAAAGAATACTCCGCAGATGGGACAAAAATGGCTCAATCGAGACCATCAGAACCCCCGCTGGGCAACGACGATACAACGTTGT
>NZ_JARPLU010000617.1:0-258 GCF_032349615.1 Limnospira sp. PMC 1279.21
TGCCACTTTTTACCAGCAGGAAATATCCGATATAGCAGTTCCCGGAGTGATGAGGTACTTTTCAAAGCCCCTCTCCTTTTCTGGGAGAGGGGTTTGGGGTGAGGGCTGTATTTCATAGAGATGAGAAGCGCTAGATTAACTAAATTGACTGGCGCTGCCACTTTTTACCAGCAGGAAATATCCGATATAGCAGTTCCCGGAGTGATGAGGTACTTTTCAAAGCCCCTCTCCTTTTCTGGGAGAGGGGTTTGGGGTGAA
>NZ_JARPLU010000618.1:0-254 GCF_032349615.1 Limnospira sp. PMC 1279.21
CCTAACCATATCATCTGAAATTGAGGAGGTGTTGGGTTGCGTACCTCCACCCAAATGACGGTGTTGGGTTTCACGGAGTTTCACCCAACCTACGGTGGTGGGTTGCGTACCTCCACCCAACCTACGGTGTTGGGTTTCACGGAGTGTCACCCAACCTACGGTGTTGGGTTTCACGGAGTTTCACCCAACCTACGGTGTGGGGTTTCACGGAGTTTCACCCAACCTACGGTGTTGGGTTTCACGGAGTTTCACCG
>NZ_JARPLU010000619.1:0-248 GCF_032349615.1 Limnospira sp. PMC 1279.21
AGTCTCCAAACATCATCAGCATTGGTCGTCATGGGGGTTGTCCTTGGTGGTGTTTTAATTCTACATTTTAGCAGGTCACCACTGCGCGATACGTGGCACTCCGACGCGCGCGATCGCCTGTTTCTGGAAACTTCCAGAAACCCGGTTTTTTCAAAAAACGGGGGCGGGTTTATATAGCTGCTGGTGAAGAATAATATAGGCTGTTGAACCCGCCCCTACAGGAATATGTGACCCCTGGGTGGTTGGGT
>NZ_JARPLU010000062.1:0-1963 GCF_032349615.1 Limnospira sp. PMC 1279.21
TGTTTGATGAACGCGATCGCGCACAACAAGAACGCAATGAGGCACAACAAGAACGGGATAAGGCAAAACAAGAACGCGATCGCGCCTTGGCGAAACTCCGGGAATTGGGTATCGATCCAGAAACCCTGTGAGCGCGAATAGTTGATATTTGTCGGAACAATCAACCCGGTTTCTGTGAGCAACCGGGTTGATCAGGTCAAGACCAATTAAGTAGTGTATTCTGCATTAATTTTCACATAATCATAGCTAAGGTCACATCCCCAAGCCTTACTACTTCCTGGCTCATCACCAATTTTAACCTTGATTAACACTGTATCTTCCTGAAGATAAGCCGCAGTTTTAGCCAGTTTTAAATAATTACTGGCCGCAGCTGCATCAAAAGCTAAAGGCTGACCATTTTTCATCAGTTGAAACTCACCCAAGGAAATCTCTAACTTATCCTGGTCAAAACGAACCCCAGCCCGTCCGGCTGCAGCCGCAATTCTTCCCCAATTAGGGTCACAACCGAAAATCGCCGCCTTTAATAAAGAAGACCCAACAATAGTTTTAGCAACCATAGCCGCCGCTGCTTCTGTGGGTGCGCCAGTTACCTGCACTTCAATTAAACAGGTAGCCCCTTCTCCATCTCTGGCGATCGCCTTAGCTAAATGTTCACAAACTGCTGTCAGCATCGCTTCTAATTTATCAGCATCAGGTCCGGGTCCAGTAATTGCCGGAGTGCGGGACTGACCATTAGCTAAAGCAATCAGCGTGTCGTTGGTGCTAGTATCCCCATCAACTGTAATTTGATTAAAACTACGATTGGCAGCCCTAGTCAGCATTTCTTGCCACAGAGGAGGAGAAACCGCAGCATCACAGGTGACAAAAGCCAGCATTGTTGCCATATTAGGATGAATCATCCCCGAACCTTTGGCAATGCCACCAATCCGCACCGGGCGATCGCCAAATTGAGTTTCTAAAGCAATGGATTTCATCACCAAATCCGTCGTCATAATTGCCCCGGCTGCCGCTGTCCCGCCGTTTTCGGAAACCTCAGACACTAATTGGGGAATGGCTGCTATGAGTTCCTCCATTTTAATCCGTTTACCGATGACTCCGGTGGAAGCTAGTAAAATCGAATCTGGATCAATATTTAACGCCGCCGCCAAGGCTTTCGCACTATCTTGGGCATCTTCCCACCCCTGCTGTCCTGTCCCGGCGTTGGCTTGACCGGAATTACATAAAATCGCCCGCACACTGGGTTTCGCTTCTAACTTTTGCCGACAATAATCTACACAGGCGGCGCGCACTTGAGATGTCGTAAATACCCCCGCTGCGATCGCCTCTACATCTGATATAATCAACGCTAAGTCTGGCGCTCCAGAAGGTTTGAGCCCGGCGGTGATTCCACTGGCTTTATATCCCTTGGGTGCGGTGATGCCACCATCAATCTTTTGCCACTCTGACATAGGTTTCGCCTTCTAGCATCTACTCTTGAGCAGAAGGCATTATACCAAGTTTTAATTGAAAATCCCCACCCAGCGGGATTGCTACAGTGGGGATTTGCACAAACAAATTCATGGATAATTAACTATCCCCCACCTGAAGACGGCTAGGTGGGGGTGGGGACAAAGATTTTTCAATTTTTCGTGGTGTTGAAATTTTAACTCATCGAAGCTCGGGAGCGATCGTAGTTATCCCGTGAGTCGGAATGGGGTTTGCCTTGAATCGTGCTATAATAATCCCCAACATCGATACCTACTTCCTGCGCCGAACGGTTGAGCATAGATTGCTGACGGTTCTTGATGTTATGATGATGACGCATCATTAGCGCCCTGGCTTCATCTTGAGTACACATGGTTTTGGTCTCCCGCTAATTGATATTTATTAAGTCAGATTGAAATGAGGAATTTAAAAAGGGTTGCAGTCCTTTAACTCATTGATGAGGAACTGCGATCGTAACTCATACTTGAATTGGAGTTAG